>JANWKO010000184.1 GCA_025451335.1 Gammaproteobacteria bacterium | reverse complement strand
TCTTCAGCTATGTTTTTTTCTCCTCGCACCACATAACCCAAAAGCTGTTTTAACTGTACTTTTAATTGAGAGTTATGGGACGTGATCTTAGCAGGTACTTGGTACCCGGGTAGTTTTGAAAACTGACTGTGTTTTGCGAGCTGCACTTTCTCTGGGAGTTTTAAATAACCATAGAAAGGATTTTCTTTACTCTTTTTTAAAATATTATCAAACAAAGGTAAAAGATCCGGTTCAGAATTAGTAGGCTCTGAGCTACTTTGGTTTAAAGCATGGGAATCTTGCGGCGGATTGATTTCTTGATTGAATTTGTATTCCGCTTCTGTTAAACGCAATTTTTTGTGTATATTTGCTTCAGATTCTTTTCGCGTTGCAGACATGGGTGGTTCCTCGTTATATGATCATTTATAGTTCTTTCATTTAAAGAGGGAAAATTATACTAGATAACAGACAATTGCACATATTTATATATCGAAGAAAGATACTATATGCGCAAGTCAGAAAAGGTTTATTTCCGTTCCTGACCCTAATGCGACTCCAGATAAATAAGACAATCTTGTGAAAATCGACCTGAATCGTCAAGGCCACGAACATGCACAAAACATCTTTTAGACTGACAATCCTACCTTCTGTAAATATTTCAATCTTGATAGCAAATTTTTAAATACGTTGTTTGATTAACTCACTGATTTCAGATGGACTATCTTGCGTTTTTTTAGACTGTTTGTCCTTCATAATGACTTCTAATTTATTTGAAACTTCTTTCCAACAATCTACTAGGACAGGCACCAACGCTTCGCAAGCGTCTTCTACTGCTAATCGAGTATTATTTAAATACATGAAATATTCTTCTTCTATTTCCGTTGCAAATACAACTAAAACAGAACTCGCCATTTCAGCTGCGTCAATATTTTGTAACTCAGCATCCACTTCATCTTTCATTTTTTTTAATTCTTCGAGAGTCATATTTGGAGAATCTTTTTCAAGGTTTTTACATTTGGTTGCAGAATGCAGTTGTAATGCATTTGCACATTTTTGCAAGGTAGGCTCTTGATCAAATAATTTTTGAAGCTCAGCAGATACCTTCTTATACGCCTTGGAATCAGTACTGACACTTCTAGAATCGTCACTAAAAAAATTTGCTTTTGTTGATAATTGTCTTTGCATATTATTCCTCGTTAAATATTAAAATTCGCATGCTATGTCCGCATCTCAAATAATGCAATATATTTTCACAATGTTTAAGTAACACTCACCATGTAGACACTTCAAGGTTATTGGACAATACGGTTAGTGTAAATTTAAATCAGATAATCACTGGAGGATATGGTAAGATGACACCCTTTGATTTATTCAGGATACCGGGCATGCAGGATTGGGTAAAAATTATTATATGAGATTTCTTTCATGAAAATCTGGGTTGATGCAGATGCTTGTCCAAAAATGATTAAAGAGGTTTTGTATCGCGCGGCTAATCGCACCAAAACCACCTTGATTCTTGTTGCCAATCAACCACTCAGCGTTCCTTCTTCGCCTTACATTAAAAAAATTAAAGTGAACTCCGGATTTGATGTGGCTGATAATTATATCTCTCAACATCTAGAACAAGGTGATTTAGTCATTACCGCCGATATTCCCTTAGCAAATGCTGTAATAGAAAAAGAAGGCACTGCAATTAACCCGCGTGGTGACCTCTATACTACGAGCAACATTAAAGAACGTCTTTCAATCCGTAACTTAAGCGAACAACTCCGCAGTAGTGGCATAATAAGCGGCGGCCCATCAAGTTTAAATAAAAAAGATGTTCAAGCATTTGCTAATTCGTTGGATAAGTTCTTGACTAACAAAATTAAAAATCCGTAATTCTTTTAAACCAATCTTCAAGATTTTATCTTGCATTATCTCTAGATAGGATAAACGTCTTTTAATTGCACAACAATTTTACGCAAAGCCTACTTAAATTAAACTACTATTCGAACACATATACAGTTGCAGGAAACCGCAGGTTAATATATAGTGCTGATCGCATTGAAATTCGCGTATCCACGCGCCCGTAGCTCAGTTGGATAGAGTATCTGGCTTCGAACCAGGTGGTCGGGAGTTCGAATCTCTCCGGGCGCGCCAAAAACTCAAAACAGAGTATTTACATTTTAAATACTCTGTTTTGAGTTTTTTCGTTTTTGAGAGACTAGATCTCACGACCCTTGGATCGGGTGTTCGACACAAAATGGCAGGATTACCATTTTGCGCGCACGAAGTGCGCCGAAGGCGTCATCTCGTTCATAATCTCGCCATACAATCCAAGCATAAGCACTTTTTTTATTCAGCATGCGCGGTGAAGTGCTCTATCCTCTTTTAGATCTAGTCTATTTTCTGGCGCTGCTATAATCTTTTTAAAGCGCAGATAAATTTCATTGACATCATGGTTTCTAAATTCATGACGAGTCTTACTCCGTAGTGCATGAATATTTCCTCCCAGCTCGAGTGTTTGCTTTAAAGAGGTTGCTTCATGCTTTGCTTCACTTGCTGAAACGTCAAAGTCATGGCGTTCTTTCGATTGATTATAACGTGCAGTCTCAGTTTCAATGAGTTTGTCAAGATCCGACAGAGCTGCCTGATATTCGGCGATTAAACCCATTTCTTCTGGCTCCTGCGCGAGAGATTTAGCCAAAACAGATTCCGGAGCTGATTTACCAAAATGGGTAAACAATCTCGCTTGTATCATAGAAATAGATGGAGTTTTTAACAATGTACTGCGCGTATCTTGCGGCAACGGAATCTCGGCTTGCTGGCATAATGATGCCGCTTTTATCACTTTTTTAGCTGTATTTCGTGATGTTTGACAAGCCAGAAATACCGTCTTACACACAGCACTATCCCCATCTAATTTTTGTTCTTTTAATTTATCAAAATTAGCTATGATGTTATCGGCATATTTTTCAGCTTTTAAATTAGCGCGGGCAATTGCCTTACGTACTTCTTTATCGATTGGAACTCTTGCGTCGTCTATCTTTTTATAGGCTTTTAGAATAGCATCCAGCGATTTATCCGCTTCTCTTGAATAAGCTAAAACCTCCAGAATACCTTCGTCTTGATCAAGTCCGAGAGGTTTTAATTTTTTTACCGTCGCAACAAGTACTTTGATATTTTCAATATCCTTCTCATCATGGCAGTACCATTCAAGTATTCTGCGTCTAAGCCAGGAATCGGAATCTAATTTTTCTTCTTTTAAATGTGACAATCCAGCAATAAGCAGTTCTGTTGCCGTGATAGAACCAGGATTAAAACCATGCTCGGCTATAGCTTCAAGAATAGCTTGGTCAGAATCCAGTTTTGCTTCTTTCAATTTATTTACGACAGAAAATATAATTTTTATACTTTCCTTGAGCTCAGATCTGTAGCCAAAAAGAACTTCATTGCGTAAACAGGGTATTCTATCCAACTTATGTTCTTCTAGTTGTTTCAACTCGCTCATGAGTTGTGAACAAAAGCCTGCGACATTGCTATATTGTTTGAAAACAGCTTGGCGAACATCGGTTTCTTTTTCTCGTTTAGCTTCTCGTAAGAGTTCAAATGCTGTTATTACATCATCCTCTCTATTATCTCTTGTGGCATATAATGCTTTTTGACGCACATCACTTTCTTCGAACATTCCTTTTGCTTTTAGTTTTTTAGCGGTAGCAACTAGTCTAGGAGCAAGCGTTTCATCATATTTATATTCATACATATGAGAGAGCATGCCGCAGATGGTTTCATCCTTGTCTAATCCTTCTTGCCTCACGATGGTATAATCGGATATAAGCCTGTCTATATTAGAACGACGATGAGAATGGAAAAAACCCCATTTTTCGAAAAGTATCGTGCGCACACAAGGATTCGTATCTAAATCCACTTTTTGCAGTGCTTGTAAGCAATTGATAATGTGGTCTGCAGTAGCTTCACAGACTTTGTGTTTTCCACCCAATATCCAGTCTCGAACTTCTGGATCTTTGTCCAATTTGGCTTCTTCTAATCTCTTGAATGCTTTGCTTAGATTCAAAGCATAAGATTCTGTACCATCTCTTGCATAATCGATATTGCTGATGAAAAGCTTAAGCATGTCCGGTGTTGGATCCAGATTCGCTTTTTTGAAATCAGACATTTCAGTAATGATTATTTTTAGCGTCTTAAGAGGATTAGAATTTGTATAACGCTTATTAAATTGAACCATGGCTTGCAAAGCATTTGCTAAATCAATGTTGCAAGTTTGTAACAATTCTTTCATGGCACTAAAATAACTTTCCGAGTATCCATTGCAAATCCATTTATAGAGCGTCACTTTTTTATCGTGTGATAAGGTGTCTTTGTTTTTATCTGCAAAAAAGGTATCTAAGATTGCCTCTAATTCTGTAACAAATGGCTTTCTGCGCTCTTCATTACAATAAATCATAGAAGTCGTAGCCTGATCATTATCAAATAAACCACGGTAAGGCGACTCTCCTGCTAGAGTAGTTTCGCGTAAGGACCAACATTGGTTTTTAGCTAAATTTTTCGGTGTTTTTCCGCGCATGTGTGACATCACACGCATTGGGGCGCCGGGTTCACGCGTCACTATTTTTGAAAAAGTCTTCAGCAATGGCACGATAACAGCATCGTCATGCTCAGGAGTTTTGTTTTTCCAGTAGTTAAAAACAAGATTATTTGCAGCGCTTCGCCAAGCGTAGCCCTGACCGACTATATCAAACAACGTATAATTGATTTTTTTACCTGTCGTCCCTTGCAGAAAAGGAGTAAAAATTTCTTTGGATTCAACGGATGTGCTATCCAATTTTTTTTGCTTCAATAAAACATAAAACCCATCATTTTCTGAGGTAATGGCTTCAATACCATCTTTTCCTGCAGATTGTTGACCATCAGTAATCTTGCCTATTAGGTAAGCACGAGGATCATTTTTAGGCAGTTTCACAAGCCAGTAACCAGGGAAGCCCAAACTGTTACCTTCTAACATGATATCAGGCAGTTTATCCGCCGTTTTTATTTCAACTTGTTTTGCATATTGCGATCGTTGTTCTTTCGATAATTTTTCTGTTGTTTTGTTAAATCCGGGAAACTGGACATTAAGACAGGCATTAAATGCTTTTTCATCTACCCCATATTGCACGCAAAGATCAGCTAATTCGGGATACAGGTATTTTAATGCAAACTGTTTGTTAACCTCAGCTTTCTGTGCTTGAGCGAGCGTTTCTGGCGCTGTGCCATCTTTAATTTCATTTTGAATACTGATCGCATTATTGAAAAGCTGAAGCGCAGGAGGACCGAAATTAAATATCAGTTTTTGCCAACCAGCCCGATCTAATTCACCGTACTGAAAATCCGTCGGTAGAGAAAAGTCTAATGCATCACGTAATGGATGTTCAGATTGAATAAATTTTTCTAAATAATCATTGAATGGTTTCAATACATTGACGGAATCCTGATAAAAGATGGCGGTTAATTTATAGGCATACTCATAGGCCTTTTTACCGTCATAATCAGAGAGGTGCCTTCCTTCAACAAAATCACCGATTAGTTTTGCCGTTTTGAAAAACTGCATAAATGCGGCTTCCGCGCCTGCTTTTTTATCTTCTTCGAAAAAATGATGTTCGCTATCTATTTTCCGAAATTGTGCAGCAATGTCTGCATCGGTAGGGATATAATACTTTGCATCTTCGAGTTTACCACCCCACAGTTCAGCAGCATCTTTAGAGTGCGGATCGATTAATCGGTCGGTTGTATTACCGAATAAGATTGTTTCAAGAGTGGTTGCTTTCAGTTCCCTGAGTGCAACGCGAAATTCAAAACGATTTTGTTCATGATCAATGAGCGCGACTCTTTTTCTGATACTGCCTCTGGATTTTTTAGCCTCTGCCTTTTCTTCTTTATCGAAAAAAAATTCTTTGATTTCTTTGCGTTTATCCAGCAATTGATCTTCAGCACCTGAAAAAATATATTCATAAAATTTAACAATATCTATTTTTACCTGCGGGAGAATTGCAGGTGCTTTGTAATCATTGCTGCGCTGAACTCTGCTTGCATCTTCAAAAAACTTAAGTGCGGGAGGACCATAATTAAAGAATAGCTTTTGCCAGCCAGGCAAATCTAAATGATCGTATTTATCCAGATACGGTAGACGGAAATTCAATGCATCACGTAATGGATGTTCCGATTGAATAAATTTTCCCAAATATTCTTCGAATCGTTTTAATCCATTGGTGGCATCCTGATAAAACATAATTGTCAATTTATAGGCATACTCATATGTTGTTTCATCGGTAGTGCCCTTAGGTCTATTGTTTTCAATAAAATCACCAATAATTTTGGTTATTTTAAAAAACTGAATAAATGCGGCTTCTGCACCGGCTTTTTTATCGGCAACAAAAAAATATTTATCTTTGTCCATTTTGCGAAATTTCGCAGCTATGTCTGTATCGGATGGGAAAGTATAATTTTCATCTTTTAATGGATCTGTTGCATTACCAAAAAGGATGTTTTCAAGACCATTTGCCTTTAATGTTCTGAGTGCAGCGCGAAATTCAGAGCGATTTTTTTCAATAATGAGCGCGGTGTTTTCTTTGGTGATGGATATTTTAGATTCCACTTTTTCTTCTTTGCCAAAGAAAAATTCTTTGATTTCTTTTCTTTCTTCGTCTTTTTTTAACCATTTGGTAAAAATAGACGAATCTTTTTCAACGCAAGCACCGTCTGAAAAAATATACTGATGGAGTTTAAATAGATTGATTTTCAAGCAGATTCCCTTCCAGAGTTAATGTTTTTAATTTTGAACCCAAATTCGGCAGTTCAACCCGTAGCGAGGAAGGTTAATGTGTTGAAGATAGAGACTTTCTTCTCTTCTTTTTTGTGAAGCAGTACTCACCCGTACGGTGAACAAAAAAGAAGAGAAGAAAGTCTCTAGATTCAGCACAGTAACCTTCCGCAGTAGGGTTGAACTGCCGAATTTGGGTTGAAGGATTCTAACACTCACTACATTATCCTGCATAGGTGTTTCTTCGATTGATGGTCTTGATGCTGCGGCATAAGCACTCGATAGACAGATGTTTTTGCTCGACATAAGTTTCCCAAAATCGGCTGCACGGCATCCGCGTGCCGCCACCACCCACGCCCCCGTGCGGCAGGCAGCCCGATCTCCCAAGCGGCGCCGTGTATTCATATCCCAGCCGAGAAAGAGGGTCCAAATCTAGAGGGAAGTAGTAAGCATTATCATGACGAAACTTAAAGCGACGATCTAACTTCTCATTATCAGCCACCACATAATAAAGTCCTTGACTAAAGGCTTGGGCATAACAGGCTGGCAAATATCGCTGGATATAACCTACTACTTTACGCCACATCAAAACATTCTTTGGACTGTCCCATGTACCACCAAATGCTTTATATCTTTTTTCATCATCGTATAATCTGAATGCTTCTACTAGTACTTCAACATTAAAGTGTTCACCACGCCTAATGATCCCTTTCGGTCTTAAATAGTCTCTAAATTTCTTTAACTCATCCGCACACTTGGCATCGACGTTGACTTCACCATTACTATTATCATAATTTCCATTAACAAAACTCACATCGGCAACTGCAATTGCAGCAATCACGTCTCTCAGTGCTTTTAAATCATTTACTCGTCTTTCTTTGACTTCTCTGGAATTGACATACGCTTTGTAGCCGCCTGGAAATTGCTCTTCTTGTTGTTTGTCAATTTCTGAATATGCTGCTTTTTCATCCTGATTAAACGCATCCAGAAAATGTCCTTTGATCATTTCTGCCATGCCCTCATCAGGATGCAATATTTGAATATGTCCTTCTTCATCTAAGACAGGTTTATTGTCTATATCGAGTTTAGCTCGGTTAACATCACCGGCGCCTAATGCCATTTGATAAGCTGTACCTTCAATGAGCCGGCCTGAGTAATCTTCTGCGATTCCCTTTTCTAATAATAATTTGGGATTGTCTTTGATGAGCTTTTCAGCTTTGGTTTTTTCTCCTCGCACTACATAACCCAAAAGCTGCTTTAACTGTACTTTTAATTGAGAGTTATGGGACGTGATCTTAGCGGGCACTTGGTACCCGGGTAATTTTGCAAACTGACTGTGTCTTGCGAGCTGCACTTTCTCTGGCAGTTTTAAATAACCATAGAAGGGGTTTTCTTTACTCCTTTTTAAAATATTATCAAACAAAGGCAAAAGATCCGGTTCAGAATGGGTGGATGCGGAGCTACTTTGGTTTAAAGCATGTGAATCAGGTGAATTAGTTTCTCGATTTGATTTGTATTCCGCTTCTGTTAAACGCATTTTTTTGCGTATGTTTGCTTCAGATTCTTTTCGCGTTGCAGACATGGGTGGTTCCTCGTTATATGATCATTTATAGTTCTTCCATTTAAAGAGGGAAAATTATACTAGATAATAGGTGGTTGTACATATTTATATATCTAATAAAGATACTATTTGGACAATTCAGGAAAATTTTATTTATTATGCACACCCAATATACTTACAATCCCAATCTGCACCTCCTGAATTAACTATCCTTTTGAAAATTTTTTTAGACCCACACTTTTTTATAAATTATTCGTAGCAAAATTTCACATATGGTATTAATACACTATATATTTTAACTATTCATTATGAGTAAAATATCAATTTTTATAATAATACTGACACTCATATCTAGGATAATATGTGACTAATCAAATTAAGATAAGAAAGGCTACAATTCATGATGTCTCAGCTATCTTTGAATTAGTGAAAAAACTTGCACTATATGAAAAAAAGAAAACCGAAGACATCAAGCTCTCTGAAGACAAAATAATGCAGCATGGTTTTGGAGATAAACGGTATTTCAATATTCTTGTTGCTGAAATCGAAAAAAACATCATTGCGTATGCTCTCTATTTTTTTACTTATGCTGCAACGGCTGGCGCTCCTATCCTCTATTTAGAAGATCTTTTTATTCTCGAGGAATATAGAAATAAAGGAATTGGCAGGCAACTACTTTCAGTATTAGCTAATATTGCAATTAGCGAAAACTGCTGCCGCATGGAATGGCATGTTTTTAATTGGAATGAATCTGCTATTAAGTTTTATGAATCGCTTGGAGCAGAACTAAAGCCTGATCTTATCCAAATTCGCCTAGGGGAGGAAGCCACCATCAGACAAAGTAAAAAAATCTCAAGATGATATTCTAATAAATATATGAATAGATTATTTATTATTGATTTTATGAAATAATTCAATTTTATTTTTACAATTTAATTTTTTGCGAATGGCTTGAATGTAATGCTCCACCGTTCGGCGTGATAAATTTAAATTATTTGCAATTTCTTTAGCCGTTTTTCCTTCTAATAATAGTTTTAAACATTTGGATTGCTGAGGTGGAAAATCGTCTAATGTTATTGCATTAAAGGGGGACGGGAGTAATTTTAGATCGCGGATAAAATTTAATCTTTGTTCCTGATATTCTGGTTTAACTAAATAAGCAGCATAATTATCATTAATATTGAATTTTAATTCGAATGCACGCGATAGCTCGGACGATTGTTTTATACTATTATTAAAATGAGAAATAAAAAGCTCAAGTAAATCTAAATTGGCAAGATAGTTATGATTGAATGCTTGTGATGAAGAATTAGATGCAAAATGATAATAATTACTGCCTGATTCATTTTTTTCGCCAACCATGGTAAATACATGGTTAACACCAAATTCAAGGCCATCTCTATACATTTGATCGCTTTTTCCATAACGTTTAATGTCATCCCAAATAATGTATTTTCCAAAACGATTGGTTTTTTCCAAATGGATATCGGCATTATAATATTGCTTTCTAAAATAGTTTTCTGAAAATGCTGGTCCATTTCCTATTCCGGTAAAATTATTTTCTTTGTCTATGCGCACGTGGGCAAAATAACTAATTCCCAGAGCATGCAATGGCTTGCAAATTTGCGCAATGTCTTGTGAGTGAGTTATAATCGGATGTTGTGAAATAATCTTTAACATGGATAATACCTATAGCCGTGATCTTATGTGCGTTGATTTCCAGAATAATTCACCTTCCTCCTTAAAATTGTGATTTGGATAAACTGAAAATGAAGGTTTTTTCATAATTTTTTCTGCATCATTTTTAAAAAACATCGCCTGAGTTTCTGCGTAAACTCCAAAATCAAAACCCAACCTTTTAGCAGACTTAGTCAATTCATCTACACTTTGTTTTGATGCATGCCATAAAACTAATGGATAATTTCCCGCGGAGATTTTTTCATCATAAAATTGTTCTAAAGGTTCCTTATGTTTTTTAGCCTTCGCATCTATAGAAACGAGAGGAAATTTTTCTTTGACACCCCAAGTCATATTTTTATGAACAACTTCAACTTCGCCATTGTATACTCTAGAAATAAATTCTTCGATCAACATTTTAACGAGAGGAGATTGATATTTGGGTGCATGTAAAAGTTTAACAGCAATTTTTAACATTAAATAAGCTTGATACGTTGTGGGACTATAAATAAAGACAAATGTATGCTTAGGATAGAGCATTTGCAGCATAGCGGGAAGACTAAATGCAAGTAAATCGCTTAGCCCATAGCGACGTAATTCAGGTTCCATGTAACAATAGATACCGTGGACAACGCCATGGTCTGGAACAATGTCAGATTTCCATGCTTCTCTTAAATTAATACCTCTAAGCTGCTCACCTGCCTCATTACTTATAAAAATCATTTCAACGAAACGATTTTCTGAGATAGCAAAAGAATCATTGAAAGTATCTATCACATGACTCTCATCACCGTGAGGATCTTTAAAATATTTTTTAAATAATTGATAGCAGTCTTTTCTCTGGGCTACAGTGAGCTGATTAATAGGAATGAGTTTAACTTTAATAATATTATTATTTTTGAATACAAAACATGTTTCATTGTAGGAAAAAATAATTTTATCTACTGTAATAACAGGTGCAAGGTCACGAGCACTTAATGACTTTCCCATTGAAGTTAAAAGACTACCAAAATAGTCTAGAATTTTTTTATCTCCATTAGTAAATGCTATATCAAATGCGGATTCTCGAAAAAAACGTCCGTTTTTTCGATCGAAAAATCTCGCTCCATATGCACCTAATGCTTTTACAACATCTACAACATCATCATTATGCGTTATTCTTCTTATATAGTTAGCATTAACTATAATTTTAAAAGGAAGCTTCACGCCGATTATCTCGCCTTGATTAGGATCTTCGCCTGCAACAAGACCATCGAAAAATTTTGATACTGAAAATTTATCAGATATTAAATCCATTAACTCTTGTGAATCTTTCCGACCAGGGTTGACGTGGGAAGTTGCTATCGTTTCTTCGGGTATAAAATGTTTGCACACTTCCCAATTTCTTTCTTCAGGTTTGAGTTTTAAAAAAGCAATAATTTGCCTTATTTCATTAATTAATTCGCTTGGAAAATTAATTTTATTTTTATTATAATTTTCAAATAATTGTTCTAATTGTTTTTGTAACTGATCATATTTTTTTGGATCACGAAAAAAAATTCTTATCTGATGCATATCTCGTGCGCTTATATCTAAATCGGATTCTGAAAATAATTGTTTACATGCACTACTTATTTCACTGAAAAATTTTGGCGCAATGGTCATATCTATATTGAAGTCTTCATCGGAATATCTTATGAGGATAATTTGAGGGATGATGCCACTCGGTTCAGTATCATCAAAAAATACTTCATTTTGCATTGAACTATCAGCAGCGAAAATTCTTTTTTCGTAAAAATTACCTGTTCTAACCCAAAAGAGGCTCATTAGTTTGCACCTGTTGCGAATTTATTTCTACTGAAAAATAGCTGAGTAGACTTCATGAATTTTAATAAAACTGTTAGACAATAAACGACCCGCATTAAGCATCCTCGTTTGATGTATTGGTTTAATAAGTTCTGTATATTATACAACCAGATAAGATTGTTTGTAAAATTATATTACAATTAATTGATTAATACTTAGACAACAAACTCCCGTTTAATATTTTAAAATATTGATTTTATTATTATTTTAATAACGTAATCATTGAGCCCTGCAAATTAATCAAATGTTGCATTCTTGGAATTTTAATGATTAATTAGTTGATCAATTGTATTGTTTTACGGTGCGATTCGTTTATTGCCCCAGCTTCAAAAAACTTTCTGCTTCCGTTTCTACCGGGTATTTTTTTGGACTTTCTTTGGCAAATAAACCATCTTTAGCGACAGATATTGTATCAAGAGGTAGTGGATCATTAGCAAAATCAGTAATAACTGAACTAATATCCTCAGGTAATTTTGTTAAATTATTAATATTACTAATCGCCAATTGTTTGGTTAAAAGCGGCAAAGAAATGTGTTTTAATTCATCTGTTTCTGCCATATTACGTAGTGTTTGAATATGTTCAAGTGACAGCTTGATAAGTGATTCATCTGTATTAATAACGATATCACCAGTATCAAGAGCAATAATACTTTTAATTGGAGCAGACAAGGTAAATTCTTTCCTAGCGCCGGTAACCAAATCAACTAGCATAATTGCTTTATCATATTTTTTAGCACAAACTACTGTACGTTCATCTGCAGCTAAATTTATCTCTCTCATTTCAGGAGATATATGAATTTTACGTAAACATTTTAATGTTGCAACATCCCAAACACATATGACATTTTTAAGCAAATTCCAATTGTAGTGAATACTAACTAATTGTTGCGTATTTTTAAGAGAAAATAAAGCTATTGGTTGATCCATATCTTCGATACGGATAACCGATTTAGATATGAGCGTATTATCTTTCCACTCAACTATATGAATAAATCCTCTCTTCTCGAATAAGGCAAATTGATTGTCTGACACTTTTACGAAATCTACAATTTCTGAACGTATGTTAATACTTGATCGTTTAAGAGAAGGTTTATTAAAATTCAAATGCATTATATATAACCCATCATCATATACATCAATGCTTTCCGAACTATATGTGAGATGTCGTCTATATCCTAACAAATCACAATCAGTCAATGGATAAATTTTGGAAAATCGTTTTGGAATGGAAAAAATGGGAGCTAGTTCATTTTTATCTAAAAAAACAAACGAATTCTCATCAACAAGATTATCAGTAGCGCCAACCAATAAATTATTGGAGAATAAAAATATGTCTTGATATCTTTCACAAGCATTAATTTTTTGAGGTTTATCAGTAAAATCCCAGACAGTAAATTTTGAATAAGACTCTATTCCGGCTTTACCTTCTGGAAGAGCTATAATACACCTACAGTCAGAATCAATTTTCAAATCAGAGATTGGCTTGATAATATTTAATAATTTAGATGTTGTTGCTTGTATTTCAGACTCATTTTTTACGTATTTAATAAGCAACTCCAATGTATCTTCAGTAATATGCTCACCTGACAAATCTGATAGCTTTTCAAAAATACTTTCAGCATGTTCTAAATTTTCAATAATTAGCTTTCGATTTTCAATTGTTAATAATTTTTTCTTATCCATGATTCTTAATATTTTGGCAATAGTATCTGAAATTGGCAGGTGATTTAACAACAAATTAACATTTTCAAATGTAAAAAGATTGGGATAATTTTCTATTATCATTATCGCATAATTTATATTCTCAACATCTTGGAAATTATCAATCTTTTGAATTAATGAAATTAAAGATTGTTCTTTTTCAGTATCAAATATTTTATTTTTTGTCAAAAGCTCTATCACTTCTTTGATCTCTTTATACAACATTTTTTGCTGTTTACTTTCTGACATATCAAGATGTTGCATATTTAATTCCTCGTTCGTGTTTGGGATTATCAAGTGAAAGATGCCAATCCTTAATTATTGCCTCAACTTCGTTTTGATAGTTAAGAGGCATCTTTTTAAATAAAGTCAAACCAGTTTGCGAATTCAGAGAAGTTGAATCCCATGTATAAATAGGACTTGCTCCAGGTATAACAGAAAATCCCCTGTAATTACTCTTGTTCTTTTCTTCATCCATTAATTTAATAAGGTATTCGTGTGAAGATATTCTTTTTTCACTTCCAGAAAATGTTAGAACTCTAGGTGCAAAAGGTAGTTTATTATATTGGCTCAAATCATCTGGTAATTCTTTACCTTTAACTGGAATTCCAACATCTTTTCTTTCTTCTAACCATCCACGAATAAATTCACCGGTTTTTGGATTTGCTTCAAGCCAAACTTTTTCTTGAATGCAGGGAAAAAGAGTCATTTTTTTATTTTTAATGTTTAAAACACCAACCAGGTATTTTCCAGTATTCAATCGAAAACATGTCTTTGGATTTTTATACAATGAGTAAAGCAAAAAAGCGCGTCTTGGTAACATATATAATTATCCATCGATTTAAGATCGGTACATTTTGAAAATTTTTTTAATTTAATAAAATTTCGAAATCACATTTAAGAGATTTTTTTCAGATAATGGATGGTTTGGAATCTTAGAATTTTGAATTATTCCAGGATGCGTGCCAAAAAATCTACAAATAGAACTATTTGCTCCTATCCTTGAATGTGTACCAAGCATAACAGTAAATTTAAGTTGATCATGTTTTTCAGCAATAATTTTATTAAATGTTTCTTGGGAAAAAGGATTAATACCTTCAATTTGCTGTTTTATTTCTCCAAGAAATTGAGTATATTGAATTAAATTGTTAAAATTCTTTTGCGCTTGCATTCTGTTATTCATCAATCCTGCTTGAGATAGCTTGACTAATATTACATGTAAACCTGGTAAATGGTGGGCGCACTGAATGACTTTTAAAATATTTTTCGCATTAGCAATGCCATTAACATGTATTTGATTAATAGTATTTACTATTTCACTAGCATGCTGAGCATTTTTAATAATTACATTAAAATAATTATTATCAAGTTTTATTTGACATGATTTCAACTCCAATAATAAAGTTGCAATTCCATCAGAATATTGAGCTGATTCAATAGCTAAATTTTGATTTTCAGCCAGAATACCCGCGCTATGCAGTTCACTTATGATAACAGCCATTCGATGCGAATACTGCGCGTTTTGTGCGATGATTGTCAAAAGTTCATCCGACAAAATTCCGATGTTGGTTAAAGTCTTGATTGCTAAACTTATACGATCTGCAAACCGTGAATTGTAAGTTAACGCATTAAAAATTGATGGTGTGATCAGAACACTTTCGTTTTTCAATTCTGAAAGTGCATACTCAATGGCAGCTGCGTATTGAGGATTTTGTTTTATTCGCTCAATGTTTTCTGCACTACCTAGCGAAAGTTCATTTAGTAAATTTATTGCTAAATTTACCGCTTTATTCTGCCAGCGTTCTATATTAATAATGTCGTCTGTTGTATCATATTCAAATGAGTTAGGCATAACACATTCTCCTAGTTTTGTTC
>JANWKO010000183.1 GCA_025451335.1 Gammaproteobacteria bacterium | reverse complement strand
GAGGCTTCTCCTGGTGCTTCTATTTTAAGTTTACTTAGTTGTTTATGATAAATAATGATCAGAATCATATCATGTTGATTTTTATTGGTCAACGAGCCCAGGCTAATCTATTTGATAATTTAATACAACAGTAATTTGCTTGCAATATAGACACAAATCAGATTTAATACAAAAATTTAAACCGCTATTAAACTTTACAAGCATGACTGAAAAAAATTTATTTCAATTATTAGACATTATCAATGGTTATATAAAGGAATATCGAAACAATCCTGAATCGATCAAAATTTTATTAAAAATATATCAACAGCTCACAACCATCATCTCAAATCTATCTAATTGTTCAGTACAATATGACGATACAGATTCCTTGAGAGATAAATTAAAAAAACGGTGGGAATTCGAATTAAAACGCTATGACATGCTAGGTAGTGATTTAGCTAATCTAAAACGTTATATAGAAGTAAATATATTAATACCCATCAAAATAGCATCAAAATTAATATTTAAATTAACTGAAGCAATCGATAATATTAATAACAAAAAAACAAAATATGCTGGCGTTTTCGAACGGATAAATCCCTATCTATTTGCTGAAATATTTGCAACAGAAGCGATTCCATACAGCCAAATAATAGATCCTATTGTCCAAGAGACCGCCGGTTTTTGTTATGGCCATGTTATAAATTGGGCACAATCCATATCTAATAAAGGTTATTTTAATACAAGCACTGTCTTATCAGCAGAAATCATCCAGAGTAATTCTTGCGAACAACAAATTCCGTTTCCATTTCGAGATTTTTTCTTTCCAGCAAACTTACCTAAAAAAACCGATGCCACAGAATTTGAGACCATCAACCGAATACCATTATTAAGAATGTTGTGGAATTTGCTGTTAAAACTATCCAATGACGACATTTATTTTCTGAGCTTTCATCATCATTCCACTGGCATAAGACGATTTGGAAAAAATGGCATTGAATATTTTGATAGTAATTACGGCATATTTCGTTTTGCTTCTAAACTCGATTTTTTGAAATTTATCAGCATAGAAATATTACGCTACACTTCCCTCTCCAAGAGCAATCTTGAATTTCTTAAGTTTTCTTATCACAAACTGCCATTTAAAAATATTAATTCACCCGACTTGGAAATTAAACCTATACCCGTTGAAAAACAAAAAATGGCATTACAAGAATGTCAATCAAAACTAACCAATTATGCTTGCGAACATAAAGAACGAATAAAACATATTCTTAATTTACATAATGATTTTTTACATCAAACAGAAGTGAAAATGACAGACCATACTTCTTGTGAATTGCTGAATAATCTTATCGATAAAATTAAAAATGAAATTAAAATTCTTCAAAACAAAACTAATCCATGGAATCCTTTTATCGGGTCTGGGTCAGCAAAATTAAAAGCAAAAAATATTGTACGATATTTAGAAATTTATACTCATTATGTCAATCATATTTTTACAGGAGGTCAACAAGAAAAAGTTTGTTTATTATTTGCATTAATGCAACCTTATTTGAATGAGCATCGTGATAGCAGATATTATGATTCCACAACGGGTCAAGCTTCAGAAAATACTCAAACTTATTCACCTTTGATTGATTGGTTTTATAGCAATTTATTAGATATGGAATTAGCAGAAAAATATATTAAAAATCTAGATAAATTTGCTGCTGATGCGGAAGCACATTTCTATAAACAAAAAGAAGATGATGCGGTTTTATCTTTTTTAGAGTCAGAAATGAAATTAGCCCACATGGATATAGGCAGGAGAGAAAAAATAAATGCTACTGAAAAAATACATCAACTAGAAGAAAAATTTCGTCGTTCAGCTTATCAAAATGATAGTATCTTTACTTTTCGAAGCAAGCAAACCCAACTTCGTTATCTTGCTTTTCAAGATGTTCGCAAATTTAAACATGATATTGATTTATTAACTGATTGGCAACAACGTGTAATTTTATCATATAAAGATAGCGCTGATGCTAAATTAATTATTGCACAGTTAACACGTGCGAAGAATTTTGAAATTTCCACAACAGATGCCATAAAAAATATTTTGGATACAATAAAGAATGTTGATTTATTAAAAATAAAAGGAAAGATTTTTAAAAACCTATCTGGTCAGTCAAACTACAAAATTTACTGATAATTATGTCTTGCTTGATAATGTAATGTTGGCGAATTGCTCTTAGTAGAGATTTTTTTAAACTCAAACAATCAAATAGTTACAAAAGATTTCAACTGTAATCCAATTATGTGTATAATATTATTTAGGACAAGTGTGAGGTATATAGACTTCCTTTGAATGCTTCAGATGGTTTTTAATGGAGGGAATTTGTTATGCCTAAATTAAATTTTAGCGAGGCCCAACTCGTTGAATTTAGGAATAAAATTAACAATCTCTTAAAACGGGATAAGGATTTTAAAAAAAAATTAGAAGAATGGAAACTCTCTTCTGATGACATTCAAAATTTAGAAACTTTATCAAAAAAAAGAATCACAAATCGTACATTTATAATAGGACGTTATTATGGAGATGATAAGCAAATAAAAATTTCATCTGTTGATGCAACTTTTACATTGGTTGATGTATATTCAAACGCTATAAAAGAAATAGAAAATAAAATTACAGATGCTGAAGAAAAAGCAAAGGCTATAGATACCGCTGAACTTGCCAAGTTTAAAGGCGAAAAATTCTTTGTCGAAATTTCATTAGATGGATTAAACAAACTTGCTGAAGCTTTATTAAAAGCTCCAGCCTCCTCAGCAGAGTCGGATGAGAAATATTCTCCAAAGCCTGGGCTATGAGGAAACTTCATGGTAATAGATTATGCAACACGCAAGATGACTTCCTTAAGTTATTATCAAGCATTCGGTATAAACGTTAGTAAAATCAACTCTAAACATTCCTTTTTAACATCATAAAGCCATATCATCAATCTTAACCGTTTCTAGTGTGTCCCAGACTATTCTTTTTGTTTCTGGAAAATGAAACTGCCTCACAACTTGGGCGTGCTCATTTTCTCGTTACAAGGTGCTTCTGCAAGACACTGAAAAATATAAGATTTTTTCGAGAAGCGCTAGCTATTATAGTGAGGCACCATGGGAAAATATTAGATTTTTGGGGAAAACTATAAAGCATTCTTGTTGAGCCATGAATTTCGCAGGTTATTTTTTAGGCAAAAACTTGACTTAAAATTGCCCATTATGGTATGATATGTTAAATTTTAGTCTTAGAGGAGCCTTTTATGCCAATTCCTAGCAAACATTCTATTCTTTTCAAAGGATCAGAAGAAGATAAATCAGCTAAACTTCAATTTGAACGTGAACACAAGTTAAAAAAACATCGTGAAAAATTACGTGCGGAATTACAAGAGTTATCAATCAGAATAACAAATGAACTCCCAAAACTTCAAGAAGAACTCAAATTATGTCTTTTAAATAAAGCACAAAATGAAAGGGAACTTAAAGAACACATAGATGGAGGACGAGCTTACATTAATAAAGTAATGCATCAAGGTCTATCATTTCGAGATGCTAATACAGGTTATAGGAATTTAAAATTTAAATTAGAAGAAGATAAATCAATGATAGAAAAACAAATAATAGAATTAACTACAAAAATAGAATCATTATCTGATAAGAAGAAAAAAGAACTTCTTATAAACGCCTTAAAGCCAATGGATGAAGAAGATTCAATTTGTAAAGATTCCAAAACTCAATCTATTACTCAAAGATAAAATGGTTTAACTAAATTTGTTATATTTTAGAAGCTTAACTGCTAGAAGGTTATTTCTTTCATCTTTTTCGTGCAATATGAGCTGAAAAAATAACCATTGTTTTCGACGAAACAGCAGCAAGTTTTCCCGGACATGACAGGATCTTTACACCCGAAGGTGTTCTGCACTCGTAGTTAGTAACATGATTGATTGTAGGCTATCATCACAGTACAATATCACGCCTTTTTAAAAAAAATTGAGACAATAAAATATGAGTCAAACACGCGACACGCAATTACAGCCTGTTCCTTTCAGGCGATCTGAAACTTATTTCGTGAAAACCTTGGAAGATCAACCCATTTTCATAAGTCACAGAGATAGTTTTTTTGGAACAATAAGCAAAGATGATCGAGTTAGGTATTACCCAACCATGGATGAACTTCGAAAAAAAGAATTCTTTGAGCCTGAAGAAAAAATTGAGAATAAAATTGATTCTCCTCGTCCTTAAAAAAACTTGCTAGGTTCATTGTCAAAATTGCAAAAAAAGAATTTGCATGAAACTTATTCATGCAAATTCTAATGTCTGTTGACAATTCGCTAGGCTGAGCTAGAATTGTCAGCAGACTCTAATCTAGATGTATTTATTCTTGCTAACAGCCCCTCTCTCTCTTATACTTGCAAACTTTTATTAACTTATTTTTTATCGAGTTCTCATGGCACAATTCATTTATACAATGCAAGGCGTGGGCAAAGTTGTTCCACCTAAACGCGAAATTCTCAAGAATATTTGGCTTTCTTTTTATCCAGGTGCAAAAATTGGTGTATTAGGTTTAAACGGATCGGGTAAATCATCCCTGCTTAAAATTATGGCAGGTGTCGATAAAGAATTTAATGGCGAAGCGCGCCCGCAACCCGATATTAAAATCGGTTATCTACCCCAAGAACCCCAACTGGATCCTAATAAAACTGTACGTGGCAATGTGGAAGAAGGTGTAGGTGAAACGATGGATCTCCTGAATCGTTTCAACGATATCAGTATGCGTTTTGCAGAACCCATGAGTGAAGATGAAATGACTAAGTTGCTGGAAGAACAAGGCAACCTGCAAAATCAAATCGATGCTGTTGGCGGTTGGGAAATTGAGCGTAAACTTGAAATTGCCGCAGATGCATTGCGCTTACCTCCTTGGGAAGCGGATGTCACCAAAATTTCTGGCGGTGAACGTCGACGCGTTGCACTTTGCCGATTACTTTTATCAAAACCTGACATGTTATTACTCGATGAACCTACCAACCACTTAGATGCAGAGAGTGTGGGTTGGTTAGAAAGATTCTTACATGATTACCCTGGAACAGTGGTTGCGGTCACTCACGATCGATATTTCTTAGATAATGCTGCAGGTTGGATTTTAGAACTCGATCGTGGACAAGGAATCCCATATGAAGGCAATTACTCCTCTTGGCTAGAGCAAAAAGAAAAACGCTTGGAACAAGAAGAACGAGAAGAATCAGCTCATCAAAAAGCATTGAAATCTGAATTAGAATGGGTACGCAGCAATCCCAAAGGACGTCATGCTAAGAGCAAAGCACGTATTGCGCGCTTTGAAGAATTGAATTCACGCGAATTTCAAAAACGTAGCGAAACGCAAGAATTATATATTCCACCTGGTCAACGATTAGGAGACCTCGTAATCGAAGTGGAAAATATTAGTAAACGATTTGACGACAGAATGTTATATGAAGGATTAAGTTTTAACATTCCAAAAGGAGCAATCGTTGGAATCATTGGACCAAATGGTGCAGGTAAATCTACTTTGTTCAAAATGCTTATCGGCCAAGAAAAACCAGATACCGGCACGATTCGTCTAGGCGATACTGTGCAATTAGCGTATGTGGATCAAAGTCGTGATTCACTCAATGGAAATAAGACGGTTTGGCAAGAAATTTCTAATGAACAAGATATTATGACGATTGGCACTTTCCAAATGCCTTCCCGTGCTTATGTGGGACGTTTTAATTTTAAAGGCACCGATCAACAAAAATTCATTAAAGATCTTTCTGGCGGTGAACGTAATCGAGTGCACTTAGCAAAACTCCTTAGTAGTGGTGGCAATGTTTTATTACTCGACGAACCAACCAACGATTTAGATGTGGAAACATTACGTGCACTAGAAGAAGCTCTTTTGAGTTTCCCTGGTTGTGCTATGGTGATCTCACATGATCGCTGGTTCTTAGATCGTATTGCGACGCATATTCTCGCTTTTGAAGATGATGGTAACGTGGAATTTTTTAATGGAAATTATACGGATTATGAAGAAGATCGTATTCGTCGTTTAGGAGAAAAAGCTAAACAACCGCATAGAATGAAGTATAAAAAATTAGAAGCGTGATACTATTCGTGCACGTGGTAACATAAAACACGTGCACTGATAAAGATGTCCAACCGCACAATGTTATATTTCCAACAATTGCCGTCTCCCGACCTCAGCCACAAATTCAGGAGGCAGCTGATTTTTGACTTTCTGAAAATATATCCCAAACGTTTTAAGTAAATTGGCTGATTTGATAGGTTTTTTGCTCATCGATTCCAAGCCAACTTTCAATTCATTTACAGTTTTATCTTTAGAATACTCATTGCATAAAAATTTTAGGCCTGCAACACATGAGGTATAGTTGTGCTGTTGCATTCGCTTATCGAGCCTACCTTGTAGAAGTTGCTGCATCAAAGGAAAGTGAGTAGCTGCTTCTGTAGAAGTTAATAGATATTTGTATAAATTTTCAGGAGCACGAAAATCCAATTTAAATTCAGTAAGCCCCGGAAAGCTATCAAAGGTATAAGTCCAGAGATGTTTTATAGAATCTGCGCTTTCGGCTTGTTGTCCTATCCATTGATAAATTGAAGCAACAGGGTTATTTAAAAAGCTAGGGTGCGCTTGGTTTTCCAGCGCAATACATATCCATTGTATGAAGTGGGTCCATTCGCCATGCGTATCAAGAAAGCCCAAACTTAAATCCTTAAAAAGACGTTTTTCTTTTAACATTTGATAAAAATCTTTCGAAGAAAGAATCTGCGAAACTTTCAGGGGCTCCTTAAAACCAAATTTCTTCGAGAGGGCGTAAAGGGTGGAAGAAAATAGTTTATTTTCTTTATACGGTTGGCCTTTTAAATATCCCTTTAATTTAGGCAGCTGACAGCTTTTTTCATCGCTTACTTCTAGGCGAAATTCACTTTTTGCTTTGCTTTCAATAAGAGTTTCCAATTCTTTTAATCGTAACTTCATCCGTTCCGGGTTCGACAAGAACAAAGTAATTTGAATCATATCATTCTGGTAACTCGATAATGGATGCGGAAATTTCGGAAGGCCATAGACTTCTCGAAATCCATCCTCAAGATTAATTTGTCGTTTCTTCAGCATTTCTGGGGTATTTTGAACGCGTTGATATTCTGCAAGAAGTTCTTGCAATGTTTGATCTGGATGATAACGACAGTATTCTATTAAAACATTTTCAATGTGATGACTTGATGGCGAAGATATAAATAGCTTTCTAAATTCTGAATTATTTTTTAATTTCTCTAAGAAAACCTGGTTAAGTTCATTATAGAGAAAAATGTTGTTTTTGTTTTTTGGTAGATTAACAACCAAAAATTGCAATAATTGTTCGGAAGTTTTATTGGCTAAGACTTTCCGAAGTAACAATACCACAACTGATTCTGCACCATATTTAAGCTGGTCATAAAGTGTACAAAAACGATCATTTGTTACCGCACTTTCAGCAGTGGCAAGATCTGCTTCTCGACAGAATTGAATAATACGTTTCACATGATCGTCTTGTGATACATAATGATGGCGAAGTTCATTTAAAATAGCATCAAAATTTACAGCGTTGCGTTCTTGCATGTTATAATTCTCTCGTATGATTGTAACAATTCTGCGATAATCTTTAACTGATCAAATTGGTTAAAAAAAATACAGAATTTCCTGGGAGGATTTTTTGTCTTGTTTTGCACAAGCAATATAGCATAAAATTTACTTTTTGTATACTTTTTTAACTAAGTGGTTTTATTTGCCTTAAATTTGTTCGTCTACATGAGAATACTTGTCGCTCGTTAGCAGCCACTTGAAATCATGCGTTTTAATATCCGCCCGCAGAACCTGCCGGGCGTCTTATATCATTCGCTCCATACATGATATTGGTAATAGGATTATAATAAATTGCTTCGACTGCACCCCATGGATCATGCGTCATAAAGTGATAACCCAAAGTGGATAATGTCGCAAGAGTAAAACTGGAAAACGTCAACGGCTCAATATCTACGGAATCAGGAATGCCTTGAAAATGAAAACGTGATGCATTCACAGCAGATTGAATATCCATACCATAATCTAAAACATTGAGCAAAGTTTCCAAAACCGCCGTCGTAATTCTAGGACCGCCTGGACTTCCCAATATCATAACTACATGATTATTTTTCAGAACAATGGTAGGCGTCATTGAACTGAGTGGACGTTTTCCTGGAGCAATACTATTTTTTGAGCCTTGCACCAAACCAAATTGATTTTTACTGCCTGGTTTAGAGCTAAAGTCATCCATTTCATCATTCAGAAAAAAGCCTGTATTACCCGCAATAACTTTAGCGCCAAAATAACTATTAAGCGTATAAGTCACAGAAACCGCATTGCCCCATTTATCCATTACTGAATAATGGGTTGTATTAACTCCTTCAGTGGGTTCAGTATATTGAGTAGAAGGAATTTTTTGCACCGCATTAATTTTTTTACGAATCTGCGCAGCATACTCTTTAGAAATCAGTTTTTGAACGGGATTATTAACAAAATCAGGATCACCTAGTTGAAAATTCCTATCAAAATAAGCATATCGCATTGCCTCTAAAATAAAATAAGTACTACGTGGAGTATGATAACCAAAATATTTTAACGGATAATCTTCTAAAATATTTAGCATTTCACATAATGTTACCCCACCTGAACTGGGTGGCGGTGAAGAAATTATAGTGTATCCATGATAAGAACAAAAAACAGGATTAAATTCTTCTACATAATAATTGGCGAAATCATTTAAACTTAGAATTCCGCTATTTTTTTGACTTGCATTGACAATTGATGTAGCAATAGAGCCTTTATAAAATACATCCGATCCTTTATTTGCTATTTCCTTTAACGTATTGGCAAGATCTTTTTGAACTAATCGTTCGCCTACTTTATATGACTGAGAATATTTTAAAAAAATCGCAGCAATATTGGGTTGTTTTCGAAAATTACTTATATACGCTGAAAGAAGATTTATATCACCTGGTTGCAGTATAAAACCTTCTTCGGCTAACTTTATTGCTGGCTGCATGATTTGTTGTCGTGACATGGTGCCATATTTTTTTAATGCAGTTTCCAATCCTAACACAGTACCAGGCACAGCTACAGCAAGATAACCTAAGGTGCTTTTTTCAGGAATGATATTGCCGGTCTTATCTAAATACATATCTGCTTTAGCAGATAGCGGCGCCCGTTCACGAAAATTTAAGAAAATATTTTTACCATTTGCTAAATGTATCGTCATCATTCCCCCACCGCCTATATTTCCGCAGCAAGGATCAACGACAGCTAAGGCATAGCCCACAGCAACAGCAGCATCAATTGCATTGCCACCAGCCCTTAATATATCAACTCCTACACGAGAAGCGAGATGTTGTTCGCTAACAACCATACCTTGTTTTGCAGTGATTAGATCAGAAGAATAAACAGACGAATTAAAGAAAAAAAAAATTAAAATACATGACCAACGGAGTTTTTTTAGATAGTGAATCGATAATGATTCTTCCATATGCTATTCCTTTAGCGCATTAAGTGTTCTCGTGACGGGTTCTACTGCCGAATTTAGGATTATAAATCCAAAGCAAAATAGTAAGCGTGAGATTCACATAAATACCAAATAAAAGACAAATAGGCCAGAAAATTACTTGATTTTGCCACCAAGAGCTTGTTGGTTGCTTGCCGTAGGTATTGAAAGCCACTAACAGGGCTGCTGTTCCAATTAAAGTTAAAACAGCTCTGTTAGCAAATGATTTTAAGGAAACAGTCTTCCAAAAATTAAAAAAATCATAACCTGTAAATCCTTCATAGGTTAAATCTTTGTTGAAATAAAAACATAGAAGACAGATCAATAAAAAAAGAAGACATACATAATTAAAAGATGAGCTAGGTTTTATAGTTTCAAAAAAATCTTTTTTAAAAAATAGGACGCCGGGCCCTAACACAAGCGTGATAAAAGCCCACTTTGTTCCAAACCCTCGAAAATAAGACCATATGGATAAGATTAGGACCGTGCTTATATAATCCATAAGCGATGCCATTGATATTCCATCAAGCATTAGATTTTTGTTAAAAAATACAGCTTGAATAACCAAAAACATTACAACAGCAAGGTTAAAAAATTGCCAACAGGCCAGAAACTGCTCGATATGCCTACGCCCAAACTTCATTGCTAAGATATTGCAAAATAAGACCATGAATACAATAGGAATAGAAAATTTGAAACCTTGAGAAATTACATTATAAGATAAATTTTCAATCTTAAAGACAAGCTCAAATATTGCAATCACTGAAATAAAGCAAATGAGGCTTAAGAAGACCTTATAACTCATAAAAAAGACATAACCAAAATATTTTTTTTAGATAGATATATAGGTAGTGCTTCATCCATAAGCTCTTCCTTTGGGACAAGTATTCGAAAATTAGCTTATCAAAAATGAGATAAAAAAACAAACAGAGTCCTGCTGACAATTCTAGGCAATTTTTCTATTATATGGTGAGGAGAACACATTAGTCACGGACAAACGTGCGCCATTAAAAAATCTATAAACCATGCTGCCACATGATTTTCTTGGCTTATCTTCGTCTTTCTGTATTGAGCCATATGGTTGCAGTGGATGACTATAAAAACGAAAAGATAAAGCTTTTCGTATACCGCCTACCTGTTCATAATGTTTTTTAAAAACATGTTGGGTAACGGCACGTTTAGCAATTTCCATCGATTTCTCTACATCTTCAAATCCGCCTGGTAAAACGGAAGTGGCGTAAAGCGTATGTGTTTCAGGATTTAATTGAGCGCGCTCCAATTTAACACTTAACTCTGCTGGTAAATGCGGCATATAATCATCCCATAGATGAGGCGTGAAAGATTGCCAATTTACTTCCCAACCTTCTTTTTTAGCAAGTTGCTCTAGTTGAGTTCTCATTTCTTCGATTTCTCGTTTTTCATCAGCAAGATGAGAATCTTTATCTCTTTTAGGCAAATTAACAAAAACTGAGCAGAGTCGTCCATCTATTGGATCTTTTCGATTATCACGTGTTGAAATAAAAGCAATGTTGCCTTTTTTTTCCGTAAAATTGGCATGAGCTAATCCTTCTGGAAAAAAATAATGCTCAGGCTGAATTCCTTTAATTTTAACAGCAGCAACAGGATAACGATAAAAAGATAGCTGCATTAAACAATCTTTTTCAACTTCACTCAAGTCCATGTTCAAATCACGCCATCTTAGAGGCGTGGTAGCAATGATTAAATTATCTCCTGAAACAGTGAATGTTTTATCTGCTCGTGTTTGGGTTACTGTAACGCCAGTTCGTCCTCTTTCCTCGCTAGTAAATTTT
>JANWKO010000182.1 GCA_025451335.1 Gammaproteobacteria bacterium | reverse complement strand
TGATCAATTGGCTTCAAAAATGAACCGGTGCCCTCGAAAATGTTTGGGGTACAAAACGCCTCAAGAAGTGTTTACACAGCAGTTTAAAAATGACTGTCGCATTTGGTCCTAGAATGGGCCTTCGCGGGGTGGTTCGTAAGTTCTTGATTTTCTGGTGGCCAGAGGTGGAATCGAACCACCGACACGAGGATTTTCAGTCCTCTGCTCTACCGACTGAGCTATCTGGCCGTACAGAATCATTAGACCGGCTATTAAACCGATTGTTCCGGCAAGAGTCAAGAACTTTATTCGGGTACATATCCAGCAGGTTTGGCGCTGCCTCCTCCGAACAAAAAATTCTCCATTTCTTGACGCAAAAACTCACGCGCCTTGGGGTCAATCATGCTAAGACGGAATTCATTAATCAGCATGGTTTGATGGGAGAGCCACATTTGCCAAGCTTCCTCTGAAATGGATTCGTAAATCTTTTGACCTAATGGACCGGGATAGGGCGGACGGGAGAGTCCCTCAGCGTCTTTTTTCAATTTTGTACAATAAATAACACGGCTCATAACGCATTCTCAACTAATAACTTAACTGGTGCGGGTAGGCCAATAGTGGCGGGTTCTTGAGGGTTATACCAAATTTGTTGGCCATCTTCCATGATTTTGCTTTTGGTTTTAGCGACATTTCCTACAATAGGTAAAATATCAAGATGAAAATGACTAAAAGTATGCCGGAAAATGTTCAAAAATTTTATATCTTTTATTTCAAATTGAAATTTTTTTGTGATAAATTTTTTTACTTCGCTATCATCAGGGTAGTCAGAAATTTCAGGTAAGCACCATAATCCTCCCCAAATGCCCATAGGCGGGCGTTTTTCTAAAAGCACACTATTATCTTTTTTTAATAATAAAAAAGCCGCCTGACGAACAGGAAGGGCTTTGCGCGGTTTGGATTTTGGTAACTTATGTTCGATACCTTCTTTTCGAGCTAGACATGAGTTGATCAGCGGGCACAAATTACAGTTAGGTTTGCCACGAGTGCAAACAGTCGCACCCAGGTCCATCATAGCTTGAGTGTAGTCTTCAATACGATCAGTAGGAGTTAGCTGCTTAGCTATATCCCACAATTTTGTGAGTATTTTTTTATCTCCAGGCCATTCTTTAATGCAATGCAAACGTGTTAAAACGCGCTTCACATTGCCATCCAATATAGTAGCTTTTTGACCAAAAGCGATTGCTAAAATAGCTCCTGCAGTGGAGGGGCCAATACCCGGAAGTTTTTCTAATTCACTCAGCTTGGGTGGAAATTCACCTTGAAAATCATTCACAATTATTTTTGCGGTTCTTAATAAATTACGTGCACGACTGTAATAACCTAAACCGGTCCATAGATGTAAAACTTCATCTTCTGTGGCTTTTGAAAGCAAATATACAGTAGGAAAACGCTCCATAAAGCGCAAAAAATAATTAATCACAGTGCTCACTTGTGTCTGTTGCAACATGATTTCGGATACCCAAACACGATAGGGCGTTTTGTTTTTTTGCCAGGGCAAATCTTTGCGACCATGTTGATCAAACCATTTTAAAATAGCTGTTTGATGTTTTTTGTTGTTTAAATTTGATTTTTTGATGGATTGGATTATGTGTTTCATGATTGTGCATTTTATCAATAAAATATTTAATTATCAAAACGTATATAATCATGGGGTTGCTATTGAAATTTTTGTTTAATCGATGGAATAGTGCTGTGTGAAATTAGCATTTGCAGATTATCCGCAGAGCATTAGAGATAATCTTTGTAATTAATTAATTTTGACCGATTATAACATTTATGATTTAATCTTCGCTATTTCAATAACGAGGATTCATTAAATGTTGTCAAGTCAATCAATTAGACAAGAGACAAAATTATCATTCTTTGCTCCAGCAAAGGGCAACTTTGATCGCGAAAAATATGAAAAAAATATAGATATGGGTCGCATTAAAACCCAATTAGACTCAAAAAAAAATCGTATCGTAATTGATGAATTATTTAGCAATGAAAAAGGCTGCGGTTTCGGTGCTGCTGCTATTCGGTCTCAGGTAAAACGAAGTATCGAAGAAAAATGTGCAGGAAATATCGAATTAGATGCTTGCTGGAGTTCTCATTTATTTTATCTTTATATGGGAATGGTTCCTATTGATCGACTTGTGTCATACGTGAGATTGCACTATGGCTGTTGTGGGGAGGATGCTTTGAAAAATTTGGCGAAATGTACCAATGAAACAGAGTTTCAGATATTGGATGAAATATATATCAAAGATTTGAAACGTATTATGCATAATGAATTTAAAATTCCTGAAGAAAAGAATATATCACTTCAAGAAATTTTTTCGCATCGTGATGATCTTATTGCTCTGTTAGCTAAAAATGCGTCATACATCAAAGACGAATTTATACCTATGTTATTAAGAAGACTGAAGCGTAGCTGTGGCGAGAAATATCCAGATACATCATGTCTCACCTCTGTCTGGATGACTTTAGCTCCTGAAGGTAAAGAACGTTGGCTTGATGCAATCCAAAAAAATAATGAATTTGTGCCTTTTAAGGATTTAAGCCATTTAAAATCTTATCTGACTGATAAAGAGGAGATGGCGCATTTTGAAAAAGTTGTAGATGAATATAGAAAATCACTAAGCATTGTTAAGCCTGTTGCGAAAGTTGCATAGGTTAAATCTTACTAAGAGAAATTTCTGTGATTTTCTGTAATATTCCTGAATGAATTAAATGTTTCGCGGCAAGAATGTCCGGGGCAAAATAACGGTCTTTTTCATAAAAAGGAATATGTTTGCGAACTTCTGCGTGAATTTTTTCGAGTAACGGCGAGGTTTTCAACGGTCGTCGAAAATCGATTCCTTGGCATGAGGCTAATAATTCAATGGCAACGATACCAATGGTATTTTCTGCCATAGGCAATAAACGCCGACCTGCAAACGTTGCCATGCTGACATGATCTTCTTGATTAGCGGATGTGGGAATGCTATCTACACTCGCTGGATGTGCAAGTGATTTATTTTCACTAGCAAGTGATGCGGCTGTGACTTGTGCAATCATGAAACCTGAATTTACACCCGCATGATTGACTAAATAAGGTGGTAAACCGCTAAAATTGGGATCGATTAATAAAGCAATTCTGCGTTCAGATAAGCTACCAATTTCTGCTATGCAAAGAGCCAGTGTGTCAGCAGCCATGGCGACGGGTTCCGCATGAAAATTTCCGCCAGAAATAATTTCATTTTGCTCAGGGAAAACCAGTGGATTATCTGAAACAGCGTTGGCTTCTGTCATTAATGTTTCGCAAGCAAAAAACCAATGTGCTAAACAAGCCCCCATGACTTGTGGTTGACATCGCAAAGAATAGGGATCTTGTACTTTTCCGCAAGCATGATGTGCAATAAGAATTTCACTTCCATGCAGTAAATCACGAAACATTTTTGCTGCAGAAATTTGCGACACATGGCCACGAACTTCTTGGATACGAGCATCAAAAGGTTTGGCGCTTCCAAAAGCCGCATCGACGGATAGTGCGCCAGCAATAATAGCGGCAACAAAAGCTTTTTCTGCAGCCATTAAGCCAAGTAAAGACAAGCTGGTTGAAACTTGGGTGCCGTTTAAAAGAGCTAGCCCTTCTTTTGGCGCTAAACTAAGTGATTCAATTTCAGCAATTTCTAAGGCTTTTTTTGCAGAAATAATGTTGCCTTGATGACGTGCTTCTCCAACACCAAGCAAGATAGCACTTAAATGAGCAAGAGGTGCAAGATCACCTGATGCACCGACTGATCCTTGTGAAGGAATGCAAGGATAAATATTTTTATTAAATAGTTTTATTAGTGCTTGGATCGTTTGTAGTCTAACACCTGAAAAGCCCCGTGCCAGGCTATTTATTTTTAAGGCGAGAATTAATCTCACAGCTTGATCCGATAATAACTCTCCTGTTCCTGCAGCATGTGATAATACAAGACTATGTTGTAAAGTTTCTAACTCATCTGAATTAATTTGAGTTCTGGCCAGTGAACCGAATCCTGTGTTGATACCGTATGTGGTTTTATTTTCTAAAAGAATATCAGCAACCGTTTTTTCCGATGCGAAAATGTCTTCAAAACAATTTTCATTTAATTCCAGAGTGGTTGTTTCATCAAGTAAAATATTTAAATCGGAATAAGATAATTGACCGGGTGTGAGTGTAAATTTCATGTAACAAACCTTATTATTTTTGAAGTTTTCTTATTTAATCATTGGTAACTTTAAACCGTATTCACGAGCGCAATCTATTGCCGATTCATAGCCAGCATCAGCATGCCGCATGACGCCACTGGCAGGATCATTTGTCAGCACTCTTTCTAAGCGTTTTGCTGCAGCTGCAGTGCCATCTGCGACGATGACCATACCCGCATGTTGCGAATAGCCAATTCCCACGCCACCACCATGATGAAAGCTAACCCATGTTGCGCCACTTGCACAATTTAACAAAGCATTTAATAAAGGCCAATCAGAAACTGCGTCAGAACCATCTTTCATACCTTCCGTTTCGCGATTTGGACTGGCGACAGACCCAGAATCTAAATGATCCCGGCCAATGACAATGGGAGCTTTTAATTCGCCGCTTGCGACCATTTCATTAAAAGCCAAACCTAATTTTGCACGTTCACCCAATCCTACCCAGCAAATTCGCGCGGGCAATCCTTGAAAATGAATGCGTTCCTTTGCCATGTCTAACCAATTATGTAAGTGAGGATTGTTTGGGATGAGCTCCTTCACCTTGGCATCTGTTTTGAAAATATCTTCAGGTTCTCCTGATAGCGCGGCCCAACGAAAAGGTCCGACCCCACGACAAAATTGCGGGCGAATATAAGCGGGCACAAAACCAGGAAAATCAAAAGCATTTTCGACGCCTATTTCTTTTGCCATTTGGCGAATATTATTTCCATAATCAAAAACGGGAATACCTTGTTGATGAAAATTCAACATGGCTTGTACTTGAATAGCCATCGATCCTTTTGCAGCTTGAATCACTTTTTCTGGATCCGTTTTACGAAGTTGTTCTGCTTCTATTAAAGTCCAGCCGCGAGGTAAGTAACCATTTAAAGGATCATGCGCACTGGTTTGATCTGTGACTAAGTCGGGTTTAATGCCGCGTTTGACGAGCTCAGGATAAATATCCGCTGCATTAGCAAGTAGCCCTACAGAAATGGGTTGCCCTGTTTTACAATGTGTCTCAATGATCTTGAGAGCTTCATCTAAATTTTTTGCTTGCTGGTCGAGATAACCCGTTTCTAGACGTCGCTCTATGCGTTTAGGATCGCATTCCACGGCTAACATGCTCGCACCAGCCATTGTCGCTGCAAGCGGCTGTGCACCACCCATGCCGCCTAATCCTGCTGTTAAAATCCATTTCCCACGTAAATTACCAGCATAATGCTGTTTGCCTGCCTCAACGAATGTCTCGTAGGTACCTTGAACAATCCCTTGGCTGCCGATATAAATCCATGAACCAGCAGTCATTTGTCCATACATCATTAACCCTTTTTTATCTAATTCATGAAACTTTTCCCAAGTGGCCCAGTGCGGGACAAGATTAGAATTTGCTATTAAAACTCGAGGTGCATCGACATGTGTTTTAAAAACACCGACAGGTTTACCTGATTGAATTAAAAGTGTTTCATCGGCATCGAGATTTTTGAGTGTTTCAACAATTTTATCAAAACACTGCCAATTACGAGCCGCTCTTCCCATACCGCCATAAACCACTAAATCACTGGGAATTTCAGCAACTTCAGGATCCAAGTTATTCATCAACATGCGTAAAGGTGCTTCAGTTAACCAACTTTTTGCAGAAAGTTTTGTACCGCGCGGTGCACGGATTTTGCGCGTGGAGTCGTGACGAGATGTTACATCCATTTTTACCAAGGCCTCGGTTGTTCATTGTGATGATGCATAATTTCATAAAGCAAATTTGCTGCTAATTTTGCGGTACATTGATCGAAATCATATCGCGGAGAAAGTTCAGAGATATCATAACTGATTACTTTGCCAGAGGCGGCTAATTGTCTGACCAGTGGAATGACATGCCAAGGTAATAATCCTAACGGTTGTATTGCACTGACACCTGGTGCATAAGATGCAGAAAAAACATCTAAGCAAATACTGACATAGACAATTTCATTTTGATCAATAACGCGATCTAAAAAATCGATACATTTTTGTTGTAAGCCTTCATGTAATTCGTCAGCTAAAATGATTTTCGTATCGAATTTTTTTGCGGTTTCAAACAATTGACGAATGTTACCCGAATGTTGAATGCCAACACAGTTATAATCAAAACGATTTTTTGAAGCTACATGGGCTTGAGCGATTTGTAAAAACGGTGTGCCAGAACTTCCTTTATCATGAGGAAGTAGAGGGCGCATATCGAAATGCGAACCAAAATTGATGATGCCAAGATTACTCATAGGTCGTGCACCAACAATGCCTTGGTAGTGTCCAAAAGCAAGTTCATGACCTCCACCCATAACAATCGGTTTGATACCTTGTTCTAAGAGTATAGTAATGACTTCACCTAATGCTTGTTGCGCAGTCTCCAAATCACCATCGGGACAAACAATATTGCCCACGTCATAGCAATTAAAATTGAATTTTTGTATAGGAAGTTTTGCCAAGGCTTGTCGCAAAGCAACTGGACCTTCAGCCGCGCCAACTCGACCCAAATTGCGACGGATGCCTTCATCGCAACGAAAGCCGATTAAAGCAAATGTAGGATGAGTGACATTTATAGTTTCGGATTCGAGTAAATTAATTAACTTTATAATTTGAAAAAAACAAGAAGCAGGCGGAGAATCGGCACGTCCACGCCATAAAGTCGGATCCGGTGGTATATATCGGGTATTCCATATCATAATTATTCATGCTCAAATGAGTCATTAATAATATATTTTAACCTAAATTCGTGGCTGGGTCCCATACAGGTTACCCGCAATGGGAATCAAGTGATGAAATTAGGTTTAAGGGCTTTGAGATGAATAACATGCAATGGGATGCATTATGGATAAATGGGTCAATTGCGACCTGCGAGAAAGGTAAAAATCCATATGGATTGGTTAAAAATGCGGCAATAGGAATAAAAGAGGGCAAAATTTCATGGGTAGGTGAAAAAAAGGAATTGCCAGGTCAGTCAGAACAATTGGCTAAATATGTTCATGATTTTAGTGGGCAATGTATTACACCAGGATTAATTGATTGTCATACTCATTTAGTTTACGCCGGAAATCGTAGCCTCGAATTTGAAATGCGTTTGCAAGGGGCGAGTTATGCTGATATTGCTCGTGCAGGAGGAGGTATTCGTTCTACTGTAACGGCGACACGAGCAGCAACAGAGGAAGAATTGTTACAGCAGAGTTTACGAAGGGCTAGCGCTTTACTAGCTGAGGGTGTCAGTGTTATTGAAATTAAATCGGGTTATGGATTGGATCGGGATACAGAATTAAAAATATTACGTGTTGCAAAAAGAATTGGAGAAATTTTGCCAATTACAATTGTTCCTACCTTTTTAGGCGCTCATGCATTGCCGATTGAATTTGAAGGCAGAGCGGATGATTATATTTCTTTTATTTGTGATGAAATGATTCCATTAATTGCAAAGGAACAATTAGCAATTAACGTTGACGTGTTTTGTGAAAAGATTGCTTTTAGTCTTGCGCAAACGCAACGTGTGTTTGAACAAGCTAAAAAATATCATTTAGGTATTAAGTGTCATGCAGAACAATTGTCTGATTCAGGAAGTGCTGCGCTGGCAGCAAATTATCAAGCTCTATCGGTGGATCATTTAGAGTTTATTTCTGAAAAAAGTGTATCTGCCATTGCGCGTTCAGGTACAGTTGCAGTGTTACTACCTGGTGCATTTTATTATTTAAGAGAACAACAAATTCCTCCTGTCGAGTTGCTACGTAAGTATCAAGTGCCAATGGCTATTGCCACAGATTCTAATCCTGGAACATCACCAACGACATCCTTGTTATTGATGTTGAATATGGCTTGTACTTTATTTCGTTTAACGCCTGAAGAAGCCTTGCTAGGCGTTACTCGACATGCTGCGCAAGCGCTCGGTATAGAGAAAACGCATGGCACATTAGCTGTGGGAAAAATTGCGAATTTTGTTTTGTGGGATGTTGAACATCCAGCTCAATTGGTTTACGAAATCGGCGGTAATCCTTTGGTAACGAAAAATATCATCTCCCTTGGGGGAGATGATATTGAAGCAATTTCTTAGCTCGAAACTTTCTTAGCTGAAAATAGTTAAGCTGTCACAGGTGTTCTTGCGCTCGTCATTTGCAAATATTCACGAGTGCTTGTGACATTACCATACAGAGGTTGAATTGCAGCTAAAAATGCACTATGAACGCTTTGAGCAGGGATAACCATGCCATTGAATTCTAGATTTTTGGTTGCACAAGCATCGTGTAACAATGTGCAAGTAAAACCTAAATCATAAGCTGCTCTCACAGTAGCATCTACGCACATATGAGTCATCATGCCAACGATTACCAAGTGATTAATTTGATGCTTTCTCAAATTGTTTAATAAATTGGTATCTTTGAAACTGTTAGGATAATGCTTTTTCACAACAATTTCATTTTTAATAGGCATTACGTCTGGATGAAATTCAACACCTTTGGTGCAGGGTAAAAAATGTACTGCATCAGGTCGTGTTGAAATATGCTGTATGTGTATTACAGGTTGTTGTCTAGTACGAAAATTCTGTAACACTTCATGAGCTTTTTGACATGCTTCAATACTTTTTTCCAAAGGCATCCTACCATTAGGAAAATAGTCATTTTGTATATCAATCAATAATAAGGCTGTATTCATTAGTGAGTTCCCTTTCATCGGTTCGATGTCATAATTTAAATCTTCTTTCATGTTTTTGCAATTTTAGCAATAGAATGCCAATATTGCACTAAGATTCTACATTTGTTCTTAACGATAAAGTTTATAGTTTGAATTCGAGTAAAAGTCAAGTAAATTGAACTAAGGTTTTCGATTAGTGCTTGTTGTGATCAAACGTGCAACATTTTTTTATTAAAATTTGTTCATTAATCGCATGTGAAATGCAAAATGGAAAAAGTATGAATATTTTTGAAACCTATGATCATGAAAAAATAAAATCAGCTATTGAGCCAGATAATGTTGAAAAACTAACACATTTGCATATTTTTAACACGATAGATTCCACGAATTCTTTTTTATTAAATTGCAGTAAAGAAGGTTCGCCAAGTGGTGTAGTTTGTTTAGCCGAAGAACAAACACAGGGACGAGGTCGTCGAGGGCGGAAATGGCATGCAAGTCAAGGGCGTAATATTTGTTGTTCATTGCTTTGGCGTTTTACAGACTTAGAAAATATTTCAGGATTGAGCATTGCTGTTGCAGTGATGGTTGCGAATGTGTTGAAGAAATATGGAATTTATCAGGGAATACAATTGAAATGGCCAAATGATGTGTTATTTTCTGGACGAAAATTAGCAGGAATTTTATTGGAACGGAATGATCAAACAGGAGTGGTCATTGGTATTGGGCTTAATTTGTACTTATCCAATGCAGATTCGAATTGGATTTCAATTCATGATATTACTGGTCAAGATGTGAAAAGAAATTATCTTACCGGATTGCTTTTAAATGAATTACTCATGCAATTGCCAGTCTATCAAGCCCAAGGTCTGAAGACATTTATGAAGGTTTGGCATCAACATGATGTGCTATTTAACCAAGCTGTCACGATGATAACACCGGAAACAAATGTTTCAGGGATCATGCAAGGGTTGAATGAGCAAGGTGAGCTTTTGCTGCGCAACGACAAGGGAGACTTGCAACAATTTTGTTATGGCGAGGTAAGTTGTCGGTTGGAAATTTAAATTTTTATTATCAAATAAACACAACACAACACTGCAATTACCCAAATGCCAAGATTCAATTCTTTTCTTTTTCCAGCAACCAATTTGAGTATGACATAACTAATAAATCCCGAAGCTACACCATCTGCAATGGAAAAAGTAATAGGGATCAGACAAAAACAAACCAAAGCAGGTACGCATTCTGTCAAATCTTTCCAAGCAATAGCAGTTAAATTTTTTGACATGAGAATACCTACATAAATTAAAGCTGTAGCTGCAGCATAATCTGGAATGGCTTTGGCTAAAGGAGCAAAAAATAAAGCTAACAAAAATAACAATCCCACTACAATGGAGGTTAGTCCAGTTCGACCTCCCGCGCTCACTCCCGCCGCACTTTCGATATAACTTCCCGTGGATGATGTCCCAAACAAAGCGCCCACCATGCTCGCTAAGCTATCTGCAAAGAGGGCTCGGCCCAGTCGATGAGATTTAATATCTGAGCGATTTTTAGGGAGTAAATCCGCTTGATGCAATATGGCAATTAATGTTCCAGTATTATCAAATAAAGCAACGAAAAGAAAAATCAAAATAACCACATAAGATTGCAAATCAGTGAGTGGTGGTATCGCCAATTCAAGAAATGTCGGGCTTATGCTAGGGGGCATAGCAATTACATTTGTTATATGGACCATTTTTAATAGGTAACCGATAAATGTAATTATTAACATGGCTAATAAAATGGCGCCTATGACTCGAAAGCGATCGAGTAAGACAGCTAAAAAAACCCCCAAAACACAAAGCCAAATTTTTGCATTGGCTATCAGTAGTGATGAAGATCCTTTTCCAAAATGGATGCCCAAACTTTTTAATGCGATCGCGACTAGAAATAAGCCAATGCCAGCCGCAATAGCCATTTTAATGGAATGAGGGATGGTATAAATCAGCCATTGACGCAATTGTGTGAAAGATAAAATGGCAAATAATAATCCAGCAAAAAATACAATGCCCAGCGCTGCTTGCCAGGAATAATGCAATTGCTGTATGACATAAAAAGTAAAATAGGCATTCAACGTCATACTGGGCGCTAACGCGATGGGATAGTTGGCCAGCAAGCCCATCGCGAAACATCCAAATGCGGCGCTTAAACAAGTCGCAACGAAAACCGCACCATAATCCATTCCTGAATTGCTTAAAATCATAGGATTCACGACGATGATATAAGCCATGGTAAAAAAAGTAGTCAGGCCGGCAATGAATTCATTACGGAAAAATTGCGACTTGTTATTAACTGCGTTCATAAAGCCCCATTAATTCAGTTTTTTCTAAAATGTGATGTTGCATTGCATTTTCAACTTGAGTTTTGGTCGATTTTGCTGGCAAGTTTAACATAGTATCTAATGCATATAGCTTAAAAAAATAGCGATGCTCTCTATCTGGTGGGCAAGGTCCATAATACTCTTGAGTGTTGCCAGTCCCTAAGCCATGTATACCGTGCGGTTCTTGTCCTTCAATGATTTGGGTTGTGTTTGGAGGAATGTTAAAAACGATCCAATGATCCCACATCCCATCAGCGCGCAAATGTTTTGGCACATCGGGGTCATCCATAATGATGACTAAGCTTTTTGTTCCAGTGGGTACATTACTGATGGTTAAAGGTGGATTAATGTTTTGTCCATCGCAGGTATATTGTCTGGGTATGCTGCCTTCATGTTGAAATGCACTGCTGGTTAATTTCATATTGAATTCCTTTTGACGAAATAAATTTTAACTTGGGTTTGTTGAAAATTCGTTAGACTGAGCTGGACTCACTGAAGCCCATAAGGTTTTGGTTCATATTTATTATACTTTAACAGATAGGATAAGTGAATTTATGTGCCATGATAGAATTTTGTGCAGAATACAACAGGTCATTTAATAGTCTTTCATTAATTATCAGCAAACTTGATTTCACCGGTGTTCTATCTAGAATATCTGCTTCACAAAAACTGGAGGAGTTAGTTATGCAACGCAAAGAAAAATATATCCCTGAGTATGTCCCTGAATGCGTTTCGACGAATGGAGAAACGCTTACCTCGGAAAGACGTAGAAAAGTGGA
>JANWKO010000181.1 GCA_025451335.1 Gammaproteobacteria bacterium | reverse complement strand
CCATTGAAAGTCATATCTTCTCTGCTGAAGCTTGTGGAAGCAATAATGTATTCGCCTATTAAATCCACCGCTTTGCCAATACTCAATAAACCCCGTATATCGTAAGCAGGAACACGATGCTCGATTTCTTCTCTACCCGATCCAGCTACTCCACCAAACCCAGTAAAAATAATTGGCTTATGTGGAAAAGAAAAAGGAACAACGCTAAACCCATTATCTTGCATACCTTGTGAATCAGCAATATTACCAATTACGCTACCACCAACATCACCACTGACAAATCCTTTATCAAATTTGTAGCCCAAGTTCAAACCACCGTTATTAATACGGCTTGATGTTCCTTCTACAAACGTATCACCTTTAAATATAAAAGCTGAACCATAAAATGTGCAGGGTTTTTGCGGTTGAAATCCACCCAATAAAGCACGAGCTTGGATACGCGCCATTGATCTGGTTAATGGTGTACTAATCATAGTTGTACTATATACACCAAAGGGTACATACATTTGACCCACCGTGCCATATATAGGCGATTGCTGTAAATCACCTAAAACGATAAAAGCTTTGGTAACATGAACTCGAGAATTAAGCGAACGCGAAAAATTATCGAATGATCCCGTTGTCGCGCCTACACGATCATCATAACGTAATGATATTAACCCTGAAGTCCAGGTACTGGGTCCAAGAATGTAAGCATCAATGCCGGCTCCTGATAAATTAATATCACTGGAATTAGGACCGCCACCAATTTGAGCGTAATTCGCCTGCCCTTCTACAAATCCGCTTAATAATAGATGTGATTTATTATCTTGTGGATTGACACCTAAAGCTGCTAAACGATCATTAATATTTTTACGCAAATTTAATAAAGCTACATCTTGATTTACACTGGGATGATTAACAATTAAATTGGAACCATTAAACTGCAATGGAACGCCGATATAAGGACCTGTCGACACAAATGATTGTCCAGGCACATCGATATCGATTGGGAAATAAGACACACCCGATTGTGGTAAATACGATGGACCACTGATTTGATTCATTGATGCATCTGCTTTTTGCTCACTCGCCTCACCGCGACTCGCCAGGGTGGCAATTTCTTTTTCTTCGCGAGCTTCAGCAGGAGTTAAAGCTGTAGACGATTGAACAGATTTACGATGAGTGACTCTTTTCTTTGTATACGTTGGTTTATGCGGATCTTTTAATGCTGCAACTTCATCTTGTAAAGAAGCTAATTGTTTCTCTAGTTTTGCTAATTTTTGCGCACGATAATTTTCATCCGTGGCTGCGTAGACAGGAGCAGTAATCAAACCCAGCAAACTTAGACTAATTACGAATGGATTTAGTTTTAATTTTTGTTTCACAGTGATCTTCCTTATTATTTATTAGTTGTTTTTTTCCAAAGCAAAAAAAATAACTAACTGCTAAATACAGTTAATTAAAAGCTGCGTCCAATGCAGAAATATAAGATTTCCCAGACAACACGAATTCAAACTAAGAGTTATAACTTGGGTTAAAACTTACTCGAATACAGAGTTGCAAAAATGTTTTTTCGAACTGGCTAACCTAACAAAAATTCTATGAGAGTCAAGTGGATTTTTCCTCGCAATGTTTGCGTACTTTTTAACCGCAAGCAAAGATAGAGGTTCGACGCAAGCATAGAAATTGGAAACCAAGAATTAGCGACCAGCACATAATTGACGACTAGCCCTCATACCGGCTAAACTAATCTATTTTTAACCACCAAAACTTATGACCAATAAATTACCATCACCCTATTTGCTTGATCTTTGCGCAATCATTGCAGGCGCCGCATTAACATTAGCTTTTGCGCCATTTGATATATTTCCCATTGCCATTTTATCCCCTGCTGCATTATTAGCTTTATGGTTAAAAAGCTCTGTAAAGCGCGTTATTTGGCGTGGATGGCTATTTGGACTCGGTTTTTTTGGCACTGGGGTTTATTGGATTTTTATCTCCATCCATACATTTGGCAACACCTCTATATTTTTAGCCAGTTTTGCTACTAGCGCTCTCATCGCGTTCTTAGCTCTTTTCCCTGCCTTTAATGGTTATTTATTAAATCGACATTTTCCAGTCAACAATAACACTAAAATTCTTTGCGCCTTTCCTGCATTATGGGTTTTGCTGGAGTGGATGAGAAGTTGGTTTTTGTCTGGATTTCCTTGGTTATTTTTAGGTTATAGTCAATTACACTCACCATTAAAAGGTTATGCTCCCATATTCAGCGTCTATGGCGTTTCGTTAGCGGTCGCTTTAAGCAGCGCTTTATTGGTCAATTCGATAATTAAATTTCGACAAGCGCAACACAAATCTGCCTATATCCAATTATTTACTTTCGCTTTGATTTGGATACTCGGAGGTTGTTTAAGCTTTATTTCCTGGACAAAACCAGTTGGCGAACCTATTAAGGTAAGCTTAGTACAAGGCAACATTGCCCAAGAACTCAAATGGTCCCCTGATCAATTGCAACCCACTTTAGATCATTATGTGAAACTCACTCAACCTCATTGGGATAGTAAAATCATTGTTTGGCCTGAATCCGCTATACCAGTTCCCTTACATGCTGTGGCCGATTTTCTCAACCAACTGAATCAAACCGCGCGCGATCATCAAGCTACGCTCATCACCGGCATCCCTGTTAAAGCACCAGAAGAAGAGGCCTATTACAATAGCATTATTGCGTTGGGCGATGGCGAAGGAATTTATACAAAACATCGTCTGGTACCTTTTGGTGAATATATCCCCCTCCGAAATTTGCTAGGACGTTTTATGGACTTACTGCAAGTCCCCATGTCCGATTTCATTCCTGGTCCAGGTTATCCCAAACCTCTTTTCGCCGATGGATTAAAAATTGCTGCTTTTGTTTGTTATGAAATCGCCTATCCCGAACAAGTTTTATGGCGCGATGGCGATATTGATATGATGCTAACTATCAGTAATGATGCTTGGTTCGGGCACTCTATCGCTCAAGCACAACATGCTGAAATCGCTCAAATGCGCGCATTGGAAATGGGACGACCCATCTTATTTGTTGGCAATGATGGCATCACCGCTATTATTAACGCGAAAGGAAAAATGCAAGCTATTGCACCACAATATCAAACCTACGTTCTGACTGGAGATGTGCAAGCTACTCAAGGTAAAACCCCTTGGCAACGATTTGCCATGGATCCTATTTTAGCGATTGCGCTCATCATGATGATTCTCGCTATCCGTATGCGTAAAAGAGCATGATGAAAAAACTATTTATTATTTTTATTATATTTTTGTTAAGTGGTTGCCGAGAACAAGATGAAGTTGTGTCTCTGTTTCCACTCGAAAATTATTCGCAAAAAATTTCCGATTGGATTCACCCTCACGATCCTGATTTTGATAAGCCTATCATTGATTCTCAATCACAACGACAACGCTTATCTCAATTTTACGATCATTTTTTTGGGAGCAAATCACCGTGGAATGCCGATTATGTCTCGAAAATTTTACGAGCCCAAAATCCAAATGATTTACTGACTAACGAAAAAGAATTAATTGATTTATTTAGTAATAAAAATAAGCCTTTGAAAGAAATTTATTATGAAGAAAATTTTCGCTCTCATCCAGACAATATTATCAATGAAATAACAGCCAATATTAATTTATCCGAACTTAATAATATTAAATATAATCCCATCCATAGAGGCATTACCATCGATAATTTGCAAGTTCGCGCCTTACCAACTGAACAAGTATTTTTTTACCATCACAAAATTGCTGGTCAAGGCTATCCTTTTGATAACTTGCAAATCTCGTCACTATGGGCTGGATCACCGGTGTATATATTAAGCGAAACGCGTGATCATGCATGGTCTTTAGTGTTAACACAAGATTATATCGGTTGGGTAAAAAGTAATGGTATTGCTCGAACCAGCAATACATTTATCATGAACTGGATGAATGCTGCACTAAAAAATTTCGTTGCTATCACGCAAACCAAAACAAGTATCATCGATAAAAATGGAATTTTTCGATTTTCTGCCTATGTAGGGTCGGTTTTTCCGGGAAAAGCAACTAGCAACGGCTATAAAATTATGATTCCTGTGGCAAACGCCAAACAAGATGCCGAAGTGCATTATGCTTTTATCACAAAAGATCAAGCTACCAGCATGCCTTTTTCTGCAACACCCCATCACTTTACGCAAATCATGCAAACACTAATAGGCCGTCCTTACGGCTGGGGCAATTTATATTTTTATAATGATTGCTCGGCTGAACTCAAAAATTTGTTTGTGCCTTTTGGTATTTGGTTACCACGTCATTCATCTGAACAAATTTATGCCGGTCGTGTGGAAGACATGACGAAAGAATCTGCACAAAACCGTATTGACTATTTAATGGAAAAAGGTCGACCGTTTACCACCATTGTATATATTGGAAGCCATATATTTATGTATGCTGGCAGTTATCCCAATCCTAATAGCAAAGACCATGAATTAATACCTTTAACCTATCAAAATATGTGGGGTTTAAGCCCTAATCCGGCGAATCGTCGAGCCATAGTGGGAAAATCAGTCTTATTTCCTTTATTAGAAAATTATCCCGAGGACGCTCGTTTAGTTTCCCATGCTAATAAAAAATATTTTCGTGTGTCTTATTTAGATGAAACACCAAATTATTTAATGAAGTTACAAATAATAGATTTAAAGGAGCTGATGTTTCCTTAACCAGTAGGGAAGCTGTAGATTATCGACGATTTCTGACAAGCATAGTAGAATTGCCCAAAACCAATATTAATTTTTGAGAAAAAAAACTATGGATGAACAATACATACCACAAAAAATAGAAGAAGCAACCCAAGCATTTTGGGATGAACGCAATATTTTTCAAGCCACCGAGGACATGAATAAAGAAAAATTTTATTGCTTAACCATGTTCCCCTACCCCAGCGGTCGCTTACATATGGGACATGTCCGTGTTTATACCATTGGGGACGTCATTGCACGCTATCAACGCATGTTGGGCAAAAACGTCATGCAACCCATAGGCTGGGATGCTTTTGGTTTACCAGCGGAAAACGCTGCCATTAAACACAAAACTGCGCCTGCAGAATGGACGTATAAAAACATTGATTTTATGCGTCAGCAAATGATGCGTTGAGGGTTCGCTTATG
>JANWKO010000180.1 GCA_025451335.1 Gammaproteobacteria bacterium | reverse complement strand
ACTATCCCCGGCTGTATCGCGATCTAATACTAACCACAGCTGCATTGAGACTATAGGTAAAAGCGGACATTTTCATTTTGGAGAAAAGGCGGACTTTTTCATTTTGCTTTGACATATACTGCGATAATCATTGACATTTTTTGAAATTCTTGTAGATTTCGTTTTTTTAAAAAAATAGCTAGAGTTTATTATGTTTACGCGATTAAATTCGAAACAATTACTTGATTTATTAGAATGCGAGGATTTTGATGAATTTCGTCGACGTTTACAACTTTTACAAGTAAATGAGTTTGATATACAAAGCTATCTTAAAATAATAGAACTTGATTCATTCAAACCATCTTTATTAACTCCTATCATTGAAATCAGTACACCTATAGATATTGCTTGGGGATTGACAAGTATTATCACTTCAGGAGTTGCCTCTATGGCGATTTCTATTTCTTTTCTTGGCTTGACTGGTTTAATAGGTGCTTTTTATACCTACCTGACTTATCATGAAGGAAAGGATAATGAAAAAAAATTGATGGAATTTTTTCGATTTTCTTATTTACAATGGGAAATGATTGCAGAATTAAATCGCCGTTCAAGAGAAATTGAAATTAATCCAGCACCTTTTATCAGTTCGTCTGCAACCATACAAAGAACTATGGGTATTGAAAAAAATGTTGCTAATACTGCCATTTTAATTAAAGAAATTAAGAAACCAACTTTAGAAAGCATTGATTTGAAAACGTATGTTAATACAATAAATCGGACGTATGATAAGCAAAAATCCACTATTTCTCATGTACCAATAAAAGGTTCAATCGGTGTTGGTTTTATTACAAGTTTGACGATGTTTAGTTCTATGTATTTAGGACTAAACTCCTTAATTTATAGCATGGGTTTTATAGCAGCTGCTGGTGCTATGACTGGCCCTATTGGAATTGCAATCGCAGTTGGAATTTCTGTTGGATTAGGAGCGTATCTGGGTTATAAACATTATCTGTTAAATAGGAATTTGCAAGTTATTGAAGCTTGTAAAAAAGACGTAAAATTACAACTAAATCATGCACGAATTTCTTGTACCCATGATCAATTAGACTTTGAATTTTATAAAAAACACAATTTATCCTATGCTAAACCAAAAAATGAAGTTCAATTAAAAAAATCTTACTCTGTTCCTGATCTTGGTTCGATTGGTCTATCAAAATCTGTTACGAATTCTCAGCCTCATATGCCTCACCAAATTTCATTAAAATACTGACAAAGTTGATATATGCGATATATATCCCATTGTTTTTTTACGTAAAATTTAATATTCATTAAATGTTATAATATTAATATATCTTTAATAAAAATATTATTCGAGGTATAAAAGGAGGTTCAGCCATGTTAAATAAATTTGAAGATATGATAATTGGAAAAATGGTTCAGCAATTAAATGACCACGGCATAAACATCGATTCCGATACAATAAAAAAAGCCATAGCTAATTCGCCACAGATTGTTGGACAAATTGAAGCAATACTTGCAACACCAGGAGCGCAAGACAAAATTTCCAAAATCAATGAATTATTACATTCTGCAGCAAGCAATACGGGATCACAAGACGATAATACAAAATAATTAGTGGTATTTATTTCTGATGGCTTGTCCCAGGTTTGATAGAATCTGTATTATAACCTGGGGCACAAAATATCATTTCTCCATTTCTATCCCATGCAGCAAGTATGACATGTGCATGACAACTGTAATCAACGGTTCCTTCGTTTATTTTAATTAATTCAGGAATTGCAAACTTCCCATTTATTAAAAATGCACGATCTGCAAGTCTCAATATTGCTCCGCCCATAAATGGGGTTAGTTCTATTGGTCCTTTCGTTCGTAGATAATTTGTCCCACTTAAATCTTTCTTCAAAGGAACTCTATTTATTAACCAAAACGCCCCAACAGTCATTAAAGCAGTAAAAATTCCGAGAATGCCAAACACAATCGTGAGAGCAATGCTTTCTTGGAGATTTTTATCCAAAATACCGATTATAGCTCCGAATAATAGAAAGAAAATGAGAGATCCAACCCCCAAGTATTTTATTATCTTATAATTTTTTGCGCATTGTTGTTCTATAACTTTTGCAACGTCACGTGACATTGGTATTTGTTCTGTAAAAGCTGAAACAAATTTGGTATCCGCATTTGCACTGGTTCTGGTTTGTAAGATTCCCTTTCCAGATTTGATGAGCATTACACCCGAATATATTAAAAATAAAGTAATTAGAAATGGAAGTGCTTTAATGTGTGCACCAGTTGAATTAGCCATCATGAAAAGAATGAGATAAATAATTCCTAACACTAAAACTATGTATCCCCAGATTCGCATGTTGTCTCCTTGAAGTCTGCTCATTTCTCAGTTTTGTATTTGTTGTCGAATATTAGCATAATTGATTTTACATGCAAGTATTTATTACTGATATTAAAGTTTGGAATAAATAGCGATCGAATTTCTCGTCTCAAGTTTATTAGCGGAATCACTCCAATCAAAAACGTATATTTTTAGGATATAACCCCTCTTTTTCATCACTATATTCTCTAATCAATGCCACAGCGTTTTCAATAGCTTTTTTTGAGTTTATATTTTTAGTAGAAGATTCAAAAAAAGAATTTTTTAATAATGCTCGTGTCTCTAATTTTTCTGAAAATTCAGGATCATTAAACATAATTGAGGAATCTGTAAAACATTTAACATGCCGGGCAAATTCGACCAAATAGCTTTTCAATATTAATTCAGCAATTCTTTTTCCAGGGCACATGCGAGTGCCGACACCGAATGGAGTAAACAAACCTTTATCCAGTATATCATTTTCATTTAATCGAAATTCTTCATCAAGAAAACGTTCAGGTCGAAAATCTTTTTCTGGATATTGCTCAATTGCATGTTTCATTGCACTGTCAAATAAATAAGTAACAAATGATTTTGGGGGAATATTGATATCATCTACTTTGATGCCTGTTTCAGTATAACGCATAAATCCAAATCCATTAGCGCCATGGCGTAATGTTTCTAAATAAACTGCGTGCAAAATAGGCATACTTTCTTTATCAAGTATATCTTCAGAGGAACTTGTGTGTGACAGGATTTCGTGCTGCAAATTTTCTAATAATTTAATTGAACTAAATGATTGAGATGTTGCAAAAAGTCTATATAAGGTAGGTAATAAATTCCTTGTTAAATTGGTGATACCTAATACAATTCCAAAACAAGTACGGACATTTGGATCGACAATCAATTTTTTTATTTCGGAATTAGATATGTCTGATAATTTTAATTTTTGACTTTTCTCCAATATTGTTTTAACAAACCAACTATTTTTATTGACATTTTTTTCATCTTGTTCGCATATTTGCAATATTTGTTCTCGTAAAAATTGCCGTATTTCAGAATCATATTTTTTACGCAAACCCCAGTAAGGAGGTGTCCAGCGTAAAATAGAATGCGGGACAAATGTTAAGAATAGAACATGAATACTTTCTTGCATATGTTCGATTTCAAGTAAATAATCTTTCATTTTTTCATTTAATTCTATTCCTGCTAATCTTTTCATAAGCATATCAATAAAGTGATGAGAAAAAACCGAATCGCGCGGGATGTTATTATTTGCTGATAATTGATAAAGTAAATCTTTTATTTCTTGAGAAAAATCAGATTTTAATTGATTTGGTGAAAGATACGGGATTATTTTTTTACGCATTGCGAAAGCTTTGTCATCATTTTTACTAACAAAAAAATCTGCGTTAGTAAAAAAACTTACACAACTGTACGGCACTCTTGAATTAACCTCTTTTAAATCCATTAATTGTTTTATTTGATTTTGAATTTTTACAGAGGATTGATCTCTTGTAGGTTTAACTAACACTATGTTACGATTAAATTCTTGCACTATGCCTACCCCGTTATCAGCAAATTCTGCTTTATTCGGTAATTGTCTTAATTCTGCAACGAAAAAATTGATTACTGAGTTTGTGAGTGCCGTTAAGTTGTTTTTAATATAGTCGATTGAGAATAAATTACGGATTCGAGACAACATTATTATTGATCCTTTTTTTAATTTAATTTACAGTCTCGCAAAATTACTTTATATATATGAGTGAAACAAATGCAAAGTCACGCGAGTGTGCTCGAAGTCAAGTCAACTCCAGAAGAAAAGAAATATATAAGAAATTCACCTTCTTGGGAATACTTAGGCGCACCTATTTCCAGACGACTTGCTTGGTTAACCGCTTCTCTACTTTCGTTTGGTACGGTTATACCGTTTTCTATTAAATTTGTGATCAATTTAATTGATTCGATTTTTGATCACGATTCGTTTAAGGAATCCATGAAAAATTTAGGCAGTGCAATTTTTTTTCCTTTGATTGCAGGTGTACCGGCAAGTTTAAGCATTCTTCCCATTCCAACAGTGATTCCTTTTTCACCCTCTAAATTAGGAGCCACTCTTTCTAAGACATTGATGTTACCCATAAAACCATTATATTCTTTGGGCAAAGGAAAAATGAAACAGGAAGTAGGTCCACGATCTACTAATCAAGAATCTTCAACTTATATTACGATGCCTATACTAGGATCCATTATTTCTACATTGCCAGCAAAAAGAAGTTATCCTGAAGTTAAAGGGATTAATTCAAATTCTTTTATTGATACAGTCGATATTCTCGCTACAACTCCTACGTCTAAATATCGATTAGTATTCAATGCCTCACTTGAGATTTATCAATTTAATTTTTCAAAATATCAATCAGAAAATTCTGCATTGAATTGTAATACCCGAACTTTTAACTATCCTAGCTTGACTAAAGATGAGGTTATTGAGTCAATGGATGATTTAGTTAATGCAGGTATTGCAGAAGTCTATGATTTAACCAAAAAAATGAATTGGACTAATGAAGAAATTGAAAAGAATTTACATTTATCTGGTTATTGTTTCGGTGGAGGTATTGCCTTACAAGTTGCTGCTTACTTTAAACTTCGTCATCAAGTCAATATTCCGATTTTTGTAGATCGTTCGTTTTCATCTATGAATACTGTTGCATCTAAATTAATCCGCGATTATACCGGGTTGCCTGAATGGTACGCAAAAATTTTGTGCGCAACTTATTTGTTTGCGAGTGGTGATTTAGATATTGACTCTGTTGCTGCAGTTAAAAAACTGGATCCTAAATTTGTTTTTTATACGAATCTGGATCACTCCAAACCTCCTTTGCAACCCACTACAGTGACGCAAAAATTAAAAAAATTTTTTGGAATTGGTAAACCTTCGAAAAGTGCGGATTCTATAGTTTTGGATGGTTCTTCACTAGCAGAAAGTATAGATGAAGCAAAATTAAATTGCGGATTGGCAACGCGAGATATTTTCAGTAATTTAAATGCTGATCAAAAACATCGATTTTATTCGGATGATCAATTTGTTAATGGACATTTTCAAAGAATGGATACTTTATATGTCGACAAATTACCCGCCGTGAAATCAGATAGAACAGCGTTTGATTTTTATACTAAAGTAATAAAAAGTTTTTCAATGAATGACGAAAAAGAAATAAATTCTATTTGTCAAAAAATTTAAAAAAACAGTCTATTTAGGGTTACAATCACTTGAATGTAAAACAAAGCCCTTTAAAAGGGTTCCATTTTTGTTTTCTATATCTATTCCAATACCTATATTATTTGCAAATAATTGTTTTCCGATATCACTTGTACATAAGTCATTTTTTATTTTTTCTTCTAATGGGTAATGTTTTTTCAGCACAACATCTTTTGTAAACTGGAAATGGTAATAAAAAGTATTTCCTTCAACGGAGACATTCATTAGTTCAAAGTTTTCACCGACTTTCATGGGTAAGGTTTTATTAACATTCAAGGCGATTTGGTTGAGTAAATCAAGACTTATAGTTGGTGTTGCAGAAGACGGCGTATTGGCAGATGGTGATATATTAGCAGGAGAAGTTGTCGGAGTCTCAGTTGAGGTTTGTGAATAAGCTAGAGAAGAAAAAACCATTAGTATAAATATCCATAAAATTCTCATCAACTTCTCCTTAAGTTAAAAATTATACAATATTGTACAATAATAAAGACAATGAAGGCAAACATTTCTAATGTGAAAATATTAATCGATACTTAAACAGTATATCAAAAATTATTTAGCATTTTCTTCAAATAATTAACTATATGTTATGTTGAGAACTTGCTAGGGTCGCCCCGCAATCCTTGATTTTCGAGTAAATATTTCTATACTTGGCAAGCACGGTTGTTAACGTTGTTGGAATATTGCAGCGTAACGAAGAAAAGCAACGCTAAAATTTTTTAGCCAAATAATCAAGCTTCATTGCAGCACAAGAATTGTCAACACAACCTAGTTTTAAGTAAGGGAATATATGCAAAATAGAAATCTAATACCAAACTTGCCTAATTACAAAAAAATACTAGCAGCAATTAATGATAATGATTGTCAAAAATTACTATTTTATCTGGAATCGCGCGATGATTTGAATCGTGTTGATACAGATGGAAAATCCTTATTAACAATTATTAAAGAATCTGAAATCAACATTAATAAAACCATGCCAATAGAATATGGTGCTGGCATAGTTATAAAACAAACACCTTTAGAAAAACTGATGTTAATAGATCCCGATTTTGCACTCGAAAAACTAAAAGTGCTGCTGAAATTAGGCGCTGATGTTAATCAAGTAATAGATTGCAATGGAAATAGCGTTTTACATTTTTATGTAAAAGGAAAGGT
>JANWKO010000179.1 GCA_025451335.1 Gammaproteobacteria bacterium | reverse complement strand
ATTTTTAAATTCTCTGGCATAGGCACTGGCTTTTTTTCCACTTAAGTCACAGGCGTTGGGGTCTGCTCCATAGGCAAGCAAGCTGATTTCTTTAAGTGGATGGAGATCACGCCAATAATTATAGGCAGCTGCTTTCATGAGCGGTGTGACACCTTTTTTATCTGGAAAATTGGGATTGCTTTTAGACTCGAGCAATGTGAAAAGATTAAAATTGCTATGGAGTGTTGCAGCATGAGCAAGAGGCGTCATGCCGTTTATATCAGGAATATCGATTAGTGCACCTTTTGCAATGATATTTTTTACTCTGTCATTAAAGAAGATATGGGTAGTAACAATATGACTTAAAGCAGTTCTTCCTTCATGATCTTGTATGTTTAAGTCAATATTAAGGTCTTTTTCTAGCAGGTGCTTGATATAGTAATCATCTTTAAAATTTGCGGCGTACATTAAAGCGGTTTTACCGTTATTATCTTGAATATTAATGCCAATATCTTTAGATACTTGTAACAATAAATCGAAGCACCGGTAATCATCTGTTTCAATAGCTGATATTAATTTTGTTTTTCCATCTTTATCGCGTAAGGTTAAATCTGTCATGTTAATTAATTTAGTGACGAAATTTGTGGTAAAAGGATGATATTTGTGAAGATGCATTAATGCAGTTTTGCCCTTTTTATCTTGTAAGTTGGGATTTATTTCTTTTTGTTCTAACATAATATCAACCGCTTCTAAATGCCAAGAGCGTTTACTATTCAGCAACTTCATTAATATCGTCTGGTTGGTATCAGTGTCGAAAATAAGATTTGGATTTGCTCCTCGTGATATCAAGGGTTGTATAAGCAGTGTGCGATCCCATCCATGAGGAGAAGTGATCCAATCAATAGTTGTTTGCAACATGGCGTCTAAGTTTCTTTGTGCATATAAGCGATCAAATTCTTTTGGCGTATGCAGAAGAAGAAATGCATCAAAGCAATCCTGATAATTTTTGCTGGGCTGGGCTTGGCATTTTAATAAGAGCTTAATAATTTTAATGCTGGTTTTTATGTCGATGGAGTGACTCTTGGTATTCCAATATAGATGCTCCAATGCCCAATCTAACGCATTTCCATAGTTTTCGTTTAATGCATTAGGGTCGGCTTTTATTTCTTTTAAAAGGAAGCGTGTGCAATTATATGAAATTTTCTGAATAGTAAAATATAACGGATGAAAGCCATTCTCATAGGTGCTGGTTCCCAACGAATCACCATAATCTAGCACTTTCGTTAAATGTTTTGGATGAACGCCGGCCTGAAACAGCATGCGTAACATTTTAATATTGTTTGCAATATAGAAGAGAGGAGATGAAAGTCGAAAAGCTTTATGAGTAACGATATCGTGAGATCCAACATCAGGGGCAATGGGTGTTAAATTACTCAAGTAAAAGTTCAAATTTTCCGTCATAAAAGAAGGTGGTAAGGTAGGTATATCATTTTTAAAGCATCGAAATGGCAGCGTTAAATATTCAGATGCTTCACCTTTAAAATTGACATCCGCACCTTGTAAAATCAATTCGATTGCTAATTCGATTTTGTTTTTACTCAGTGAGCAGGATAAGAGTTGTCCAGCAAATTTTCTGTCATATAAACATAAGATCTGAATACAAGTAGAAAGAAAATTTTTTCTTTCCGCTTCGGGTATAATTTCAATTTTTGCTGGATGCGCATCTAATATGTAGCATGTTATTAAATTTCTAACAGAAATGCCAATTGGTAACTTAGTTTCCCAGACAACACTGAATTTGTTGCGTAATGATTCTAAGGTGTCTTCAATTTTATCTTCTTGAGCTGAGACTAAGGGCGATATTTGGCTGACGATTTTATTCAAGTTCGAGAAGGCATCATGCATTGTTACTATTGTGATTGTTTTTCGAAATTCATGACTTACATAACTGAAACTCTGGGCCGATTTATTTCCTAAAAATGCCGCAATCAAAGCTAGAGTGTCTACGGGTAATCTTGAAATACTCATTTATTTTTTCCAAAAGTGCAGTATAGTCAGTACAAGATACCTTCAGCGAGATATATTTTGCATATCTGTTCCAAGCAAAGTAACTGATACCGGTCTGTGCATGAGCACAAATTCACACACTAGGATGAAAATGTCCTCTTAACAACCAAACAGAGTGTCAGCTGTTCGCCTAGAAGTATGCATTTATATAATCTTATTAACTTGGTTAGGCTAGATCTGCAAAAACTGTTAAAAAACTTGTTGTTTTTGATAAGTTAATTTAACTTCTGGACAAATGGGTTGGGATATAATAGAAATAAGGATCAGTTGACAATCCGCCAGGCTGAGCCGAAAATCTTTAATCAGTGCAGAAAATAAAGATTTGCGGACAGTATAAAATAATTGTTAGCAGATCATAAAATATTAGGAAATAATAATCATGTCATACAAAGAAACCTCCTATATTTCAAAGCCAGTTGATGCTAATGGCAATGTTGCCTACACCGAAGAAGAAAATGCGATTTGGCATGAATTATATACTCGTCAATTTCCACTACTTCACAATCGCGCTTGCAATGAATACATTCAAGGCTTGGAATTACTTAATATGCCTAAAGATAGGATTCCACAGTGCCCTGAAATTTCGGAAGCGTTGCAAAAAATCACCGGATGGACATTAGAACCTGTTCCTGCATTAATCCCTTTTGATATGTTTTTTCAATTATTAGCTTCACGTCGATTTCCAGCCGCAACATTTATTCGCCGACGTGAGGATTTAAATTATTTGCAAGAACCGGATATTTTCCATGAAGTATTTGGACATTGCCCGTTACTCACTAACCCATCCTATGCAAAATTCACGGAAACTTACGGAAAATTAGGTTTGAATGCTTCGCATAAAGATCGTGTTATGCTTGCGCGTCTTTATTGGTTCACCATAGAATTCGGTCTCATTAAGAAACCAGAAGGACTGCGCGCTTATGGCGGAGGAATTTTATCTTCTATGAGTGAAACAGTATATTGTATCGAAAGTGATGTACCGCAACGTCACTCTTTCAATCCACTGGAAGCCTTAAGAACACCTTACAAAATCAATATTTTGCAACCTATCTATTTTGTAATAAATAAATTTGAAGAATTATTTCAATTAATTGAAATTGATTTAATTGCTTTGATTCAAAAAGCTCGTGAACTGGGTGAAAACCCACCGTTATTTAAAATTGAGGAAAATTAAAATGACAGAATTAGTCGCTAAACGTTGCTTGCCTTGCGAAGGCGGTGTTCCCCCTTTAAAGCGCGATGAAATAAATAAATTTTTATCTCAAATTAAAGAATGGGAAGTTAACTCTGAAGGAACGATAATTAGCAAACGATTCAGTTTTAAAAATTTTTATAAAACCATGGCATTTGTCAATGCAATAGCTTGGATTGCAAATCAAGAAAATCATCATCCTGATATGGAAGTTGGCTATAACTATTGTGTCGTTAAATATTCGACGCATGCAATTGGTGGTTTATCAGAAAATGATTTTATTTGCGCAGCAAAAGTAGATACGTTGCTTTCGGAAGAGATGCCAAAAACCTGTAAGATCTAAGTTAATGTAGATCCGCTACATTTCTGGCAGCTAGCATAATGTCAATATACTCTATAGCGGTTTAGCGGTTTGACGCACCCACTCTGACCAAGAACCCTTATAACCTTTTAAAGATGCCTGAGAAAATTGATAAAACTTTAATAAAAATGCTTTGCGCTTTTTATAATTATCACTCAGTGCAGAATTTTTTCTGGTTGTTTCAAATAAATCACAATAAGGTTCGATTGCTGCTTGACGTTTGATAATGACATTAACTGGCACTTTATTGGCATTTTTTAACATGTCATACATTGCCATAAATGTTGTTGTTCGCCCCTCTCCTTCTCGGCAATGAAAATGCAACCAAGTGTTTTCCTTTAAATTTTTAACAAATGCAACAAATCGATCTACATCGGCATCACGAGGTGCCATATGATCCGTTACTGTTAAACGAAAATATTCAAAACGCGCCGCCTTTGCAATCTTTTCTTCTGATGCCACTGATTCAATTTTAATTGTATTACCTTTTGTAAATTGATCTTTTTTAAATTGCGCTTGGGTTAATACATTGGAAATAGTTTTATTTTGATTGATGGATTTCAACCAGTTTTTTTCATCTTTCAATACTTGTTCGCGTGATTTACCTAAATTAGCCCAATCATTTAAAGCAGCAAGAGTAATCGCATTTTCATTTAAATATCCATGACTTTCTTGGCGTAAGTCAACATCAATAATATGCTCAACTTTATTATCAGTTGTCTGTATAATTTTAACCGCGATCGTTTTCCACCCCTCTGTGCTTGGCTCGGCACTTCCTGATATCCATAAATTATTTAATCCTTTTACATTACCATTTTTTTCAGCAAATGCTGTTGCGATATCATTTGCATCTCGCCAATGTTTCACATCGGGTTTATTATTTTCTGTATCTTGAACAATGCACGGATTCGTTTTAGTACCATTACATGATGATAATGCCGTAGCGAAATTTAACGTTGAAATTCCAAGGAAAAAGATGAAAGTAATAAAAATTTTTATCATTGAGAAATCTTTTAAGTGTCTATAGTTAATTGATATTGCCCTTCAGACCCGAGAGTCTGAAGGCAATTTTAAATAAGTTACTTATCTGACATTAAATCAATACGTTCCCAGGTTTGTGACCGGCCGAGTACGGGAATACCGATATAACCATGTACATTGAGTTTTTTTCCATTATCTGCAACTCGTAAAGAACATTTGTAAGTTTTACCATTTTCGGGATCGAGGATTTGTCCTTTATTCCATTGAAAAGGCTCGCCTGATTTTAAGCCAGATAAAATTACCATGCCAACAATAGGTTTATTATGTTTTTCGCCTTTACAAGCTGTGCATAACTTAGTTGGCTCAGCATCATTCGCTGCAAAAAGCTTAATAACTTTACCCATCAAAGCATTATTATCCGTTTTCCAGATATGAATAATACTTTTTGGTTTACCTGTTACATCATCTACCGTTTTCCAATATCCTGTTGGTGTCTGCGGGACGGGATTCGCTGCAAATACAAGTGATGTGAATAACCCTAACAACAATATTAAAAAAATACTTATCCTAATGGTCATTAATTTTTCCTCCTAGAAAAAATATGTTCGGGTTACAATCAACAAACCCTAGCTTTTGCTCGTTCTATTTCTGTAAAAATTCGATCGCAGACATCTTCAACCGATCCTTGTCCATCGACTTTAATGTAAACTGGAATATTGTTTCCTTTCAATTCAGAATAATACTGCACGAGAGGTTCTGTTTGCTGTTGATAAACATTCAATCGTTTCCGAATCGTTTCTTCTCGATCATCTTCACGTTGTACCAAGGGTTCGCCAGTTATATCATCTTTGTCTTCTTGTATCGGTGGATTATAAATTAGATGATACACTCGTCCCGATGCGGGATGCACACGTCGACCAGTGAGGCGTCTTATCAATTCTTCTTCCGGCACTTTGATCTCAACGATAAAATCAAGTTTGATATTATTTTGTCGCAATGCTTCAGCTTGTGGAATGGTTCGCGGAAATCCATCTAATAAAAAACCAAATTGACAATCGGGTTCTTGGATACGATCTTTAACCAATTGAATCATGATGTCGTCAGATACATACTGGCCTGCATCCATGATTTGTTTTACTTGTTTGCCTAATGGAGTACTTGCATTAATGGCAGCACGCAACATATCGCCAGTGGAAATTTGCGGAATCTTAAACTTATCCGTAATAAATTGGGCTTGAGTACCTTTGCCAGCTCCTGGAGGACCTAATAAAATTAAACGCATTCTAATTAAACTCCTAGATAGTTGCGTTTATTTTAGTAGAGATGGAGGGGTAAGGCCAGAAGTACTTCTACTTTTTCGAATTAACGGGCACGCCATTTGTACATTGTTTTAACACTGATAAAGCCCTCTGGCTGCCGGTTTGATTCCATAAATCATATGCTTGTAAAGGTAGCAAATCAGGATATTCCTTTGAATATTGGCGTACTGACTGCAGAATATCCATTAGCGGTACAAATTCCCGGGCTAATGAACTATAAATATCTTTTTTACTTTTTGAAATTTTGTCATAAGCTGCTTGACCTATGTTTACAAAATAACCAATTTTTACCATTCGTTTTGTGGCCATGGTGGGAAATAATCCGGAAATTATCAAGCATTTATCACCAACTTCTTGTAGGGCGAGCTCTCTTTTATTAGCTGAGAAATTTAAACCTTGCAAAAATTCTGTTGCAATGACTTGTTTTACCACTTCCGGCTTATTTGTATAGCGAACCAATAGAAATACTAGATAAGACTCTAAGTCTTCTTTTAATACCATTGCACAAGCGGCTTCAGCATCGTGTATAATGTCGAGCCATAAAGCGACGGGGGTTGAATTTATTATTAATTTCATAAACACCTCACTCTCTTTATCATTATAGATAAAATTAGGATTTTTTTTCATATTGACAAAAAGATTATTTTATGACCACATTGTTTATTTCTGACTTGCATTTAGAAGAGCAACGCCCTGATATTATTGAGATTTTTTTACAATTCTTAAGCAGAGAAGCTGGCCAAATAGATGCGCTTTATATTCTTGGTGATTTTTTCGAAGCCTGGATTGGTGATGATGATATCTCACCTTTTACGAGCAAAATAATACAAGCTTTAAATGCTGCGACGCAGCAAACACCTGTTTATATCATGCATGGCAATCGTGATTTCCTCTTAGGAAAACGATTTCTTCGTGCTACAGGCTGTCAGCTTTTACCTGACGAATTTGTAATCAATTTATATGGCACACCGACTCTATTAATGCATGGGGATACCTTATGCACTGAAGATAAAAAATATTTAAAATTTCGTAAAAAATCCAGAACTTGGTTATATAAAAAATTAGTTTCCTTAAAATCACTAGCTAGTCGTCGCGATCTAGCAGCCAGAATGCGCGCCGCTAGCCGTGAACATGCCCGTACCACTGCAGATTACATTATGGATGTCACACAAGCCGAAGTAGAACACATTATGCTTAAACATCGCGTTCAACATTTAATTCCTGGCCATACACATCGCAAAGCGGTTCATCAATTTGATTTAAAAGGACAATCTGCCACGAGAACCGTTCTAGGAGCTTGGCATGAATTTGGAAATGTTTTAGTTTGTGAAGGAAATGGACAAAGAAAACTTGTTGATTTTTCTGGTTAGCTCAAGTACAATCTGCATTTATTATAGCCATTTAATTGAGGGGTGTAAAAATGGTATCCAGATTTGTTGGAAAATTATCAGGAAAACTATCTAATACATTGCCAAGAGTTAATTTTGAGTCCAAAGCCAGTATCGAGCCGAAAGCGAGTGTTGCACCAACAAGTACTTCAATAGATGCATTGGTAAACTCAAAATCCAAATTTGAAACTGGGATGAATTATATCACTGCTGTATTAAATCTTGGAACAGTATACGCTCTGGTCAAATCTAATTATGATACGCAACATCAGGCAGGGTCAAAACAAAGCCAAGTAACATCACAACACAGTGAAGCGCATTCGCAGCATGATCAAGTTATTGCACAGCACAAAGCAGTAGTAGAACAACACAAAAAAGTAGTAGAACAGCGCGAAAGAGTGAAGGCACAGCGCGAACTAGGTTTAGCGAAACAGAGACAAGGTACTTTTGTTGTAACCTACCCAAATATATTTTCAACAAATAAGAAATCATTTGGACATGGCACGTCCTCTGAGATAGAAGTATTGAATCTACTAAATAACTAATTATTATAAGCAGGGAATTTAAAGTACTAAACATACAACGATGAGGTAAAAATATATGTTCCGAAATTTTGTTAACCAAAAACTTGTCCAAGCAAAAGCCAAAGCAACGAATTACGCAAATAGCATTACCCAAGAAGACGTGAATGATTTTGAAAAGTATTGTCAAATTGCTGAAGGAAATTTCAGTGGGTTAAGTAGATCTGCTCCAAGTGTTCCAACACCTAAAGCGCCTTCTCATTTTATGCCCGTTATGCCTAGCCTTAAAAAGGCAGATGTTAATGACTGGCTAAATGCAGAATGGGCAACTGATGGTGTATGCGGAGTTCCTCCTGTACTGACAGAAAAAACTCAACAATCAGCTTCTGCTTTTTCAAAAAAGCCGCTTCTATTTGGGCCTGGTTTAATTAAAGTTAAACAAGATATTACGAATTCAGTTACTAAAACAGTTAAACCCCGACCATTTGAAACATTCTTTGAAATGGAATATGGTATCAGCCTTAAAGAATTTAAAGAGCCTTCTGCTCCAAGCTCAAGTGCCTCTTCAATTACGCGTCGTAAGAATTAGTCTGAAGCGAAAGAAATTAATTCGACAGTGAAAATCTCACTGTCGAATTGGATTTAGCTACTGGAATCATCTCCAAGAATGGAGACAGTTAACTTCCTTTCATGCCCTTTGAACCTATGCTCCCACAAAAAAATTCCCTGCCAAGTGCCTAAATTCAATTGATTTTGGGTAACGGGAATAGTCAGTGAGTTTTGTGTCAAAACAGTGCGTACATGAGCTGGCATATCATCAGGACCTTCCATAGTGTGTTTAAATAAGTTGTCACCATCAGGAACAAATCTTTTCATAAACGCTTCAAGATCGCTTTGCACAGCAGGATCAGCATTTTCACAAAAAATTAATGATGCACTGGTATGGTGCAAAAACACATGGCAGATGCCAGTATTTATTTTAGATTGAACGACGAGATCAGACACTTTGGCCGTGCAGTCAATCATTCCACGGCCTAGTGTTTTAATTTTTAAACTTTGTTGGAAAATCATATTTCTAAAGGTTTATAAGGAACAAGAAATCCATGTAATTTCATTTGCTGCTCCAATTTTTCAGTTAATTTAATTGCGGAAGCTTGTTTATACTCTGGGCCTATGTAAACACGGATTTGAACATTCATGCCTTTAGCTGATTTAATTTCACGAGTAAATGCTTTGTAACCTGCCGCGCGTAATTTGTCAGCTAATTTTCTTGCATTATTTTTATCTTTGAAACTTCCTAATTGCACAGCCCAAACCGTTTTTTTCAAATTAAGAAAATGCTTTTCTTTTGCATGAGCAGCTGATGCTGTTTGTCCAGAGCGATGTGCTGTCGAATTTTTTTCAGGAGTCGAAGGGGATGCCTCATCATCATCTTCTATCACTGAGTCTAATTTTGTTTCATCGTTAGTTGCTATTTCTTTTTTGTTAGAAATAATAGAAATATTTTGCGGTTTGATATCGTTTCGTTGCGATGAAAGATCTTGTTGCGTTGATAAAGAATGGCTGGCAACTTGCTCGGGCTGATTGATAAGTGGTTTTTTAGCTTGAGCAGCGTTCGGTTGTTTTATTTCCATCACTGAAGAATTGGAAGATGCTTCAGATGGTTTTAATTGAGCTGTATTTGGGATTTCATTAGTTTTTTGAGTCGATGCTTGTGTCATAACTTCAGGTTTATTTTTTATTGCAGCTTGGGTATTAGCATTAATTTTCGTTGAAGCTTGATTTGCTGCATCGATATTAGTTTTTGATGAAACTTTGCTAGCTGTTTCAGTATTTTTTTGAGTTGCAGATTGAGTAGTAGCTTCTGCAGCATTTATTTGGGTTACAGCTTGCGTAGAAGCTGCTTCAGGAGGATTCATTTGGTTTGAAGATTGCGTAGTAGCTGCTTCAACATTTGTTTGGGTTGAAGATTGTGTAACAGACGTTTTACCATTAATTTGTGTCGAAGCTTGAGAATCTATATTTTGTGGTAAAGGTTGAGAATCAGTTTCGGTTATTTTTTGGGCCGGAGTTTGTGAGGCAGTTTTATTTGTGTTTTGAGCTAAGGATTGATTCGTTTCAGGAGTTGGATCTTTATCTTTAGAAGAAATATGCTGATCCGTAATCACATCATTAGTTTGCATACCTTCATTATTTGCCATGGGAACCGTTTTTTGTTCTGTCGGCCGAGTTAATAATTCTGATTCCGCTTCTTTTGTTTGTGTTTGTTGCTGGTCAGGAAAAGTGGGCTCATTTATAGCTGCCGTTTGCGTATCATCTTTTTTACCTAGCAATAAAGGTAACAAAATAATAATCAAAGCTATGGTGATGAATATCCCGATAATCCGTTGTATTGTTTTATTCTCCATGTTCCACCTCTTAAGAGTTTTGCTTAATCTCAAAATCAATTGCGGGTTGATGAGTTAGTTTAGCAAGTAAACGAGCAATACTTTGACGCATTTCTCCACGACTGACAATCATATCAATTGCACCATATTCTAGTAAAAACTCACTACGTTGAAATCCTTCTGGCAACTTCTCCCGCACAGTTTGTTCAATGACACGCGGACCAGCAAAACCAATTAACGCTTTTGGTTCTGCAATAATTATATCTCCCAACATAGCTAAACTTGCTGATACCCCACCCATGGTAGGATCGGTTAGAACGGATATATAAGGTATTCCTTCTTCCGATAATTGCGCCAAAGCTGCGCTGACTTTTGCCATTTGCATAAGTGAAATTAATGCTTCTTGCATTCGAGCACCGCCACTAGCGGAAAAACAAACCAAAGGAATATGAAATTCTAAACACGCATTAACTGCTTGAATAAACCGCTCACCTACTGCGGCTCCCATCGAACCGCCAATAAAACCATATTCAAATGCCGCGGCGACTAAGGACAAACCATAAACTTGGCCTCTCATAACAATAAGCGCTTCTTTTTCACCGGTTTCTTTTTGCGCAGAAGATAAACGATCTTTATACTTTTTTAAATCTTTAAATTTAAGTCTATCAACAGGCCCCACATCAGCTGCAATTTCTATTTGCGAGCCTTGATCTAAAAAATAATCTAATCGTTTCCTTGCCGATATTCGCATAGGATAATCACACTTAGGACACACTTCCAAGTTACGTTCCAATTCCACTCTATAAAGAATAGCACTACATTTCTCGCATTTCGACCATAATCCTTCAGGAACCCCTTTTTTTGTAATTGTCTCAGTGCGAATTCGGGAAGGTAATAATTTTTTAAACCAACTCATAATACTTTCTCTACATATAGTTTTGCCGAATTAGGGATTATAACATTCAAATTCACTGATTCTAAAGTAATAAAATTTCATTAGCAGGAAATGGATATCTTTCTGGGTAAACAACCTTGTTCAAATAAAGACCACACGCGGACGCAGTTTCTGCGGCAACGCGTCTATCTTTAGAATGAAGAACTTGTAGCATCCAATCTGGCTCTTGCCAACCTGAACCAATTTGCAAAAGTACTCCTACAATATTTCTGTCCATATGATGTAAAAAAGCATTAGCTTGAATATCAATGATTACAAAATCACCACGCCTCGAAACGATCAATTCTTGAACATTTCGCATCGGGGTTCTAGATTCACATTGTGCAGAACGAAACGAACTAAAGTCATGCTCTCCAATTAAGTATTTAGCAGCATATTGCATAGCTTCAATTTGTAAAGGATGGTAAAACCAAGTCGCACGAGAAGCGAAAATGGCAGATCGTAATGCATGATTTAAAATAATATAACGATAGCGGCGTGCTATTGCCGAAAACCGTGCATGAAAAACATCGTCGACTTCTTGAACCCAACGTACCGCAATGGTTGGTGGTAAATGTGTATTTGCGCCCAAAGTCCATGCACGCAAATTTCTTTTGGCCTGAGTTTCAAAATGTATGACTTGTCCCGAAGCGTGTACGCCTGCATCGGTCCGACCTGCACAAAAAACTTTAATTGGCTCATCTGCAATTGCTGTTAAAGCTGCTTCTAGGCATCCTTGCACTGTGCGTAGATTTGCTTGAGCTTGCCAACCATAAAATTCCGTACCATCGTATTCAATACCAAGCGCAATCTTCATGCAGAAATTTCTATTGCTGTAATTAATGATTTAGCTTCATGTTGCTGAACGCTATTGCCGTGATCAATTACATGTTCAAGAATCTTTTTGGCTAATTGTTTTTTTCCCATTTCAATGTAAGCTCGTGCTAAATCCAGTTGAGTTGTTATTACATTATCGCCCGCAATAGCTTTGATATCTTGACTAGTAATAACCACAGGTGTTTTAGCAGACGTATTATTTCGTGAAGATTTTTTATTTTTTGTTTTTAATAAAACATAAAATAAAAACATCAGAACGATGGCAGTAAAAATACTGACTACCAGCAAATACAAATTTTTGAATTCAATATTTAAAAAATAATTTTGTAAAAAATTCATTGTTTGAAGTCCTTTTATCGAATTTCCTTAGAGGTCTGGGCCACCGGCCTTATTGCTCTAAGCAAATTCAACAGTTGATAAATAAGTCTCCT
>JANWKO010000178.1 GCA_025451335.1 Gammaproteobacteria bacterium | reverse complement strand
ATTTGATTTTTCCATATAGACAGGCATTTATCTAACCAAGCTGCAAATTCTATTTAGCTAAAACAGCTATAATACATAAAGAATAAGTTTAAAACTGAATTAGAAACGATATATACTCCTTTGGATGAATGTAAAGATAAATTAAAAGGCTTGATAACCGCTCTCCAAAGTAAATTCAACTCCGTCGAGCTTAAGAGCTCGCCTAATTTTAAATTTTTTGGAGAAATCGCTGATGTTATTGGAAATATTACGACTGATGACCAATTTAAAGAAATTTTTAATATTTTTTGCGCTGCATGTTTAGAAAATGTTCCAAAATCTAAATTAAACTTGGGAAATGAATTATTAAATTATCTCAATAGTTCTCATAATTTCAACGAACCTTTTTATCAAGTAATTATTGAAATGTGTGGACTGCCTGCTGCTGGTAAAATCAAGCGCGCAAGCTTGCAAGAAGAACCTGGAGAAATGTTAATGACGGAAATAGAAGCCAAGTCTCCTAGCAAACCACAATCTTATTCAGCATTTTTTGTAAAGAAAGCATCTGGCTTTGATGAGCTTCAAAAAGATCTGGATGCTTTAAAAAGAAAAATGGGTGCCGCTTCAAAACATTATCTTGCCTAATATAAAATCACCCAATCGCAGTTCAAAACACACACAGGGAACGGTCTCAAAATTATTGTAATAATCCAAATCATTCCTACAAAGGATGCGACAAGCATTAGGACTTAAAGATGACATCCAATGGGGCGAATGGTTAAAATTAAAGGATTCTATTAACTCAACTTCAAAACCAGAGATAAAAATAGCTCTCCATTGGATGTAACGCTTGCAACTAACAGCGTAGCAGACTCCGTAACAGCGCTTTCGCTAACCCTTTCAGCATCTCCACGGGATGTATTTGAACCTGATGCATATGAATCAGAAGATCAGCCTGGAAGAGTAATAAACACTCCAAGCTCAATGTTTTATCATGATCAAGAGCCGGGCCAAGCACAACCTGAAAAGACGTATCCTTCATTAGCTCCAGCTTAATAGGATTATAAAGGTTTCAAAGTTGAAACCCGCTGTATATTTTCTTTTTGCTCACCCGTTGCGCTTTCTGATTTAAATAAGCTTGGCGGATGGGAAGCCACAAAATATCGTCTCGAACTTACTGGTTCAAGTAATGCAGCCGTTACTACAGGCTTTTCCCACTTATTATAGTTGGAAGGCATTTTTTTTATATGACTAAGTTGTCGCTTAAGACCTTCAAGCTCTATCTGCCATCCTAGTTTTTCAGCACGATTTGCCATGCATAGTAAATCATAACGCGACAAATCGCCTTCAATTTTGCTTATCTTTTCTTTCAATGGTTTAATTTCGTTCCTTAGAAGATCCAGCTCTACCTTTACTGGATCAATTTTTCTTAATCTATCTTCAATATCACGCTTAGACCATTCTATTTTTACTTCAAAATCATTTAACTTAACTCGATCAATATAGTTAATGGCTTTTTGAATCGCATCCCATTCTTCCTTAATTTCTTCGCACTGTTTTTTATTTTCATCATTTAACTTATTCATAACAGATGATTTTGCTTCCAACATTTTTACAAGCTCAGATACTTGCTTTTCCATTTCCTCCATTTCTGATTTTTTTTGCTTTATCTTTTGTTCAATTTCAATTGCTTCCTGTTCTGTCTTTTTTAATGCATTTTCAAATATGGCAGAACCATAATTGAGAAATCGCACGACTTCGCAATCAAAATGGGTCATTCCATTATCTTGATATAGCGATTTTGCAAGGCCACACAAATCCCATGGCATTATTGCCAAATGCAGACTTAACTCCTCAGTGACAAATTTTGGGGTTTCTAAAAAGCTATACCGCCTTGCGCCTAATACAGGCCAATCATATTTATCAATACCAACAAGCATTAAACTCAAACATTCTACATAGCTATCAAATTTTCTTTTCAAAACTTCCCTAGCGTATATATCGGCCTCAAGTGGTCCATAGCTACCGGGATTCAGAGCTTGCAACCTCTTATTCGCAAAATCGCAAAATTTATTTAAGAAAACTAACAATAGCTCAAATGGAAAATCAACTTTTTTTGAAATGACTATTTGATTTTTATCAAACTCTCTTGTTTTTAAAATATCATTATTATCAAAACAAATCGTAATAGGATTTAATTCTAACTGTTTGTTTACTAAATCTAGAACGTCTTTATGTTTTAACAAATTATTAACAATAATATCCATTCGCTCAATTATTTGTTTCTCTTCTAATTCCTCTGATGAAAATAATAATTTTGGCAATTCAGGACGACTATATTGATTAGGTTTAGATTCTTCTTTGTGAGTATTGCTTGATAACATATTTTCCTCGTTTTCATGTTTTTGACTGCGAATGGAATTTTTTATAGCATTTTGGAATTTTGTTCGCAAAAATAACACCTTATTTATTCCATTTCAACCGCAACCTAAACACATTATCTGTGAAATGCTTATATTTCAATCAACTCTATTTGAGCAATAATAACGTCTACTTATTGATTTTATTTATGTTAAGCGATGCGCTACACTTAACAAATGATTAGAACATGGAAACAAAAAGGATTAAATCACTTTTTTGAAACTGGCAACAAGTAAGGGATAATTGCTGCTCATGAAAAAAGGTTACAAATAATTTTGCAACGATTGAGCGCCGCCATTACACCAGAAGATCTTAGTACACCTGGCATGGACTTTCATAAGTTAATAGGAAATTATTCTGGATATTCAGTAACAGTAAACAAGAACTGGAGAATCATTTTCAAATTTTCTGGTCAAGATGCTATTGATATTAATTATATTGATTATCACTAAATTAAGGAGATATATATGGTCATTCACAATCCTCTTCATCCGGGAGAAATAGTTAAGGAGGCTTTGATTGATGGCGCAGGGCTTAATGTTACTGATGCAGCTAAAAAATTGGGAATATCACGCACAGCATTATCTCGATTATTAAACTGCCATTCAGGTATTAGCCCTGAAATGGCCCTACGTTTATCTAAATTACTCAATACTAGCATTGAAATGTGGATAAATATCCAAGCCCAGTATGATACTTGGCAAATAAGTCAATTATCAAAAAAAATTAAAGTAAAGCCTTTAGATAAAGTGGCACAACTATTTAGACCCAGATAACAGGTTTATTTAACATATTTTCCACACAAAAAATCTTCTACGTGAGCTCTTTTAACAGAGGACAAGTCCATGCGCGTAAATATGCTAGAACAAGAAACTCTTTGCTGATCTGGCTTTAATTGACACTTTCGATATCCAACAATATTCTCAGGCTCTACTGCTCCTGCAACCGTTGCTTCAGATTCTTGAATAAACATTCTTGAAGAAGGGCCAGCTACATCATATTTACTACCCGGTAGTTCTGCTGCTACCACTGCAAATGTCCCATCCCCTTTAATTTTGTAAGGTCCATATTTTGAATAACGTGAAGAGTTTGCGCCTGATCTTACAGCTACACTTAATTTTGTTGAAAATGATAAGCCACCAGAAGAGTCATTATCATGACGATGGTTTTCTATATCGACAGGCTTGGAAAGTGATTTCGGCAAAATTCCGGCTTTAAGTAAAAAGGATACTTCTCGAGGGTCGCCTCTCACAACTAAAGCGTTTCTATTCATATTTAGTTGCTTTATTTTTTGTCTTTGAAATTTCAGTTTCTGATCTGCAAACGCTCCTCTAGGATTGGAATCAAACCCAGTAATATCTGAAGAAGGCGTTGGATTATCAAAAATTGATTTTAAATTAAACTCTTGAGAAATAACGCGTGTCTCTGCAAATGTTTGCTGATGTTTTTCTGCAACTTTTGCTGTTTCTTTATTTTCAAACGAATTTTTAACGATATTAAATAAATCACGAAACATATTATTAACTCTTAAAATCAGGAAGTTTATGCAAAGATCTTACTAAATCTCTCATAGGACGATATTAATCAAGAACGCTCGCTTGATGCCCCTCAAGAAAGTGCGAGCGAGCGTTTTTGTTTAAAGAGACTTTATATTTATCGACTAGGAGAATTTATATAATGAATTCAAATTCTTTTGCACCTCATCTTGCTGAACCATATTCAAGTTAGTACGGACAAATGCCCTGTCGCAAAAAAGTGCAACGACATCTTTATTTCTTCCAGCAACTTTACATTTAACAAATCCCTGCATACTGCTTGTTGGTTTATCTGCAATAATGGTCTTAGTGCCCTGTGACAAGTTTACACCTACAACAGCTTCTCCACCTTTAATTGGTTTTGCTTTCGCAGAATCTACAAACACGACTTGCTCTTGTGATAGAACTCGCTGCTCAAAAGAGCCTGGTTTAACTAACAATTTACGCAATAACATAACTTATTTCCTCTCTAGGTTTCGTTTTGTACGCTCAAAAATTATACACAAGAATCCTTAAGGAATTCTTAATGTTCTCCTTGTAATATACAAATCTTACTGCAATGACGCAGAAATGGATTGAATAATAAAATTTACAAGGAAAGTTAATTATGGCCCTATCCGAAGCCCAAAAGTCCCATATTGATATCTGTATTGAACATCTTTTTGATTTACCTACCGACCCCAAACAATTACAAACAGCTGCGAATAAACTTAAGCAAGCCTTTGAATTTGAAATAAAAGATGAAAAAGACGATCCTTATTTCACCCTGCAAAAATGCATTCAAAAGCCAACCAGTTATTTTCAACGCGTTGAGAAAATGGTTGCAGTTGAAGAATCTAAAGAACCTAAGCCACCAACAACTATAGGCGATGTATTAACCTACCTCGTAGAATTTACCACTAAAAAATTAAAAGAAGCCGAAGCGGATGGGCAAATTTTTAAAAAAGAAAATAGCCGCGAAACTTCATTCAAATTGGATTGGAAAAAAGAAGAAATTTTAGAATCCTTACAAAAAAAACTCGCTACGCATTTCAACAAGCCATTTGTATCAGATAGCGCTGAATTTGATGTTGAAACCCCTCCTGAAGCACCACAACTGGATCGTTTATTTACCTTCGAAGTGGTCGATGACAATGTAAAAGATAGCAAGCAAGTCGAACGTTTTTCATATCATGCAAAAATTCATATCACTATTCCGCCAGATACTAAAATTGATGCAGAAGAATATCTTGATAATTTATTGCCTTTTAATACAGAACAAGAACGTGATGAATCAAAAGAAGAAGAAACTCCTTTATTAAAATCGAAAGTCAAAGCGATTGCCGTTCGCACTCTATTAACACATTTACATGAAGAAAAATTAGTCACAGCACGAGATATTCGCGATGTATCACGTAGCTCACGTGAACTAATTACTTTGCCTTATTATTTCAATGCTATTAAAAGCAAAATCATCGAGTACAAAGAAATAACCAATCTCACGGATTTTCAATATAAAACCTTAAAATCTTTTGCCATCATAGATTTAATCGAAAATAAAAAATTTGATATTAATTTTGCCAAACAATTATCACCAACCCAAAAAAAGATAATAGAAAATCCTTTTTATCACGCCAAAATAAAATCAGGAAATATTGAAAGCAAAGATATTGCTACCCTGAAAGATGAAAGCAAAAATTTACTGTCACCGCATGTCATTAAATTAATAGAAAAGAATCTCATTGAATTTAATCGCGCAAAAGAGATGAGCATTGCTGCACGTTTATTTGTTGATAACGAACATTTTTTTGGTTTATT
>JANWKO010000177.1 GCA_025451335.1 Gammaproteobacteria bacterium | reverse complement strand
GAGTTCACGTTCACGCATCTGTCCAAGCGCAAAACTCACGCGCGCCTCTGGAATTAATTTTTCGATTTCTATTGCCGCGCGTTCAATGGAAGCGACATCATTATGTAAAAAATAAACCTGGCCGCCACGTAAGATTTCTCGAGAAATTGCTTCTTGAATAATTTGTTTATCATATTCATGTACAAAGGTTTTGATCGATAAACGTCGCGCAGGGGGTGTAGCAATTAGAGATAAGTCGCGCATACCGGAAAACGCCATATTTAACGTTCGTGGAATCGGTGTAGCGGTGAGAGTTAAAATATCTACGTTTGAGCGAAGTGATTTTAAGTATTCTTTTTGACGTACACCAAAGCGGTGTTCTTCGTCTATGACTAATAAGCCTAGCGCTTTAAATTTAATATCTTCTTGTAATAATTTATGCGTGCCGATGACGATATCGACTTTACCTTCGGCTAATTTTTCTAATGTTTTTTGTTGTTCTTTTGCCGTTTTAAAACGTGAAATCAATTCAATTTGAATAGGCCAATCAGCAAAACGGTCTTGAAAATTTTGAAAATGTTGTTGTGCTAAAAGAGTGGTAGGAACTAATATTGCGACTTGTTTATTATTTTGCACTGCCATGAATGCAGCACGCATCGCTACTTCTGTTTTGCCAAATCCAACATCACCGCACACTAAACGATCCATCGGTGTGTCTTTCATCATATCTTGAATAACTTGATCAATTGCACGTAATTGATCAGGGGTTTCTTCAAATGGAAAAGCATTAGCAAACGCATCATATTGCTCGTTAGGCGGTTGGCACGCTAATCCAGCATGAGTTGCACGTCGTGCATAAATTTCCAGTAATTCAGCAGCTACATCGCGAACTTGCTCAGCGGCTTTACGTTTAGCTCGTTGCCATTGCTCTGTGCCTAGCCTATGCATGGGAGCATGTTCAGGATCGGAACCACTGTATCGACTTATTAAATGTAATGAAGAAACAGGTACATAGAGTTTAGCGTTGTCGGAATATTCTAATGCTAAGAATTCAGTAATATTTTCACCGACTTTTAAAGTTTGTAATCCTAAATAACGTCCGACACCATGATCAATATGAACAATGGGAGCGCCAATTTGCAATTCAGTTAGATCTTTAATAATAGCATCAGGGTCTTGCACGGATTCTTTGCGACGTCGGCGTTGCATGATTCTTTTGCCGAACAATTGACCTTCCGCAATCAATGTGATGGGTGGATTTTCCAGGCTTAATCCATCATCGAGTGAGGCTACTGTGATTCCTCTTGGTGCATCGTCAGATAAAAATTCTTGCCAAGAAGTATAAAGTTTTGGTCGTAATTGAATGCTATTAAATAATTGTAATAAGACTTCACCACGTCCTGCGGTTTCAGCGCAAAATAATATTCTTCCCGAATAATTTTTTGTGAAATCTTCAAGCGCTTGCAAGGGTCTCGTGGCTTTATGATCCACGTTTAAAATAATCGGTGATTGTGTTGCGAAATCAATATCGAATTTATTATCTTTTAAAGTTGTATTCGATTTTTCATCATTTAAAAGATCGTTTTCTATATTTGTTTCATTCTCCACAGGTAAATTTTTTATGGAGTCAGGATTTTCTTCTGCATTAATACTTGTATTAACAGTTAACAATTTAATTTGCGGATAATTCAGAATGGCAGAAAAAATATCAGTGACAGGAACAAAAATTTCTTGAGGTTTAAGTAAGGGTTGAGTTATGTCACTTGAACGTTGCTCATACCGAGAGCGAATTTCTTGCCAAAATTCTTCTGCTTTATTATGCGTGTTGCCAATTGAAACGATGATGCAATTTTCAGGTAAGTAATCAAATAAAGTAGAGGTTTTTCCATAAAATAATGGCAAATAATATTCGATGCCGGGTGTGCAAATCCCTTCGGAAATATCTTGATACATGGGGCAATTTAATGGATTGCCACCAAATTGACTACGCCAGTTTTGCCGAAATCGTTCAATTGCTTCTTCAGAGAGAGGAAATTCTTTTGCTGGTAATAATTCAATTTTTTCTACTTTATCTTGAGAACGTTGTGTGTCTGTCGAAAATGTGCGGATAGAATCAATTTCATCATCAAATAAATCGATGCGGTAAGCTGTTTCACTACCCATTGGAAATAAATCAACAATTGAGCCGCGTACCGCAAACTCTCCATGTTCCCGTACTTGATTCACACAACGATAGCCTGCTTTTTCTAAGCGCTTACGAGAGTCATCAATATTTAATTTATCCCTAATCTGCAGTAAGAACAAATTACCGTCCAAATATTCGCGCGGAGCGACTCTATGCATAAGTGTTGTGATAGGCGTAATAATAGCCCCTTTAGATAAAGTGGGCATTTTATTTAAAGCCGATAAACGGCTTGAAATAATATCTTGATGTGGAGAGAAATGATCGTATGGCAAAGTTTCCCAATCTGGGAAATGAATGATAGGCAAATCAAGTGTCTGGAAAAAATGAATTTCATATTCCAAACGCATTGCAGTTGTTGTGTCGGGCGTAATAATGACGACTGGTCTGTCACATTCTGCCATTAATGAACTTAAAGCTAACCCTTGGCTGGCGCCAAATAGATTTTTCCAAACCATACGTTGTCTGGCTTCATTTGGAAAAGGCGGGTGCAAAAGGTTAGCTGTTTTCATGTTAACGTATTCCTAAACGAGTTGAAGTGACAGGTTCTTTGGCTGTCGATTCACTCGATTTTGCATCTTTGGCTTCAGATACATTTTTGTCACATGTCATTTTAATAGGAAATTTCTCTTTACTCATCATTTCTGTGTTAGATAATTTGAAATGACTGCGGATATCCATAATAAATTTACTAATTGATTCAAATAAAGTGACTAATGCATCGTTATATTTCTTAATTTCAGTTCTGTCCATAATGTCCATGAGCACAGCAGCAAGTTGTGCTAGGTTGGTATAATCTTCATAAGCAAGGTCATCTTTTTTAGCAATTTTTTCAATTTCAGAAATGATAGTTGATGTATTGTTAAAATAAGGAAGAATTTCGGGTGCAATAGCACCTTTTTGTGCTTTTCTATCTAACCAAACTTTTTCTTCATCACTAAAAAAATGATGGGTTTTTTCTGCTGTGTCTTTTAAGGCTTGAACAGAGACGCTCACAGGTTCTTTTTTTGCATCACTTGATGCGGCTGGTTTTGTAAACATAATTTAACTCCTCGGTTATTATAAAGAGGAGAAATTATAGTACAAAAGAAATAAAATTAAAAATTAATTACCCTAAAAGAGATAATGATTTATGCAAAAATTATCCTGGAAAGAAGTTGCGCATGTCCGCTCTGGCGTAAATTCATTATCTCGAATAAAATAATGCTAATCTAACTGATTGGGGTCTTTATGCGTCGCTTATTACTTATGTTTTCTAGCTTGGTTTTAACATCTCCACTTTTTGCTGATGTATCGATTGATCCATTAATGAACAAGATCACTTTGCAACTTAGCGCTGAACAATGGGTGACATCAAAGACGGCTTTAGTAACAGTCGGTGTGAATGCCTCTGTCAATGCGATAGGTTTAGATAAAATACAGAGCCAAGTGCTGGATAAATTAAGTCGAATTTCTAATAAAGGAGAATGGCATATCGTTTCTTTCGTGCGTTCTCAAGATAAATCCGGATTAGAAAGCGTGCAAATTTCAGCGCAAGCTCGAATCATTAATTCAGAATTATCAGGATTGCGCGATAGAGCTAAATCAATCAGTAAACCGGGAGAAACATATACTGTTGATGATATTCAATTCACGCCTACAGAAGATGAAATTCGCGACGCCAATAATAAGTTGCGTACAAATATTTATGAACAAGCTAAAGCAGAAATTGCACGATTGAGTACTGCTTATCCAGACCAAAAATATTATTTTCATGATATTAATTTTGTCTCCAGTTTCTATCCGGCAGCTATGGCACAAAATATGTTATATGGAAAAGCTAATGAAAATGCTCCTGTACCAAAAGCATTATCAGTAGGTGATAAGCTGAGTATCAACGCTACTGTTGTTTTAGCGTCATCGCCTGATCCTAATCTGGTAAAATTGATTAATCCAAAATAAAATTTTCACTATGCTATACAAAATGTATATGTACCGAAGACGAACTGTGTGACTAAAATTGAAAAATCATAGTGAAAATTTCTATGTTAAATAACGAACTTATTTTTCAACCACCAATCATAGCGCATCGCGGCGCCAGTGCATTTGCACCAGAAAACACTCTTGTCGCTTTTTATAAAGCTAAATTAATGGGTGTTAATTGGGTTGAGTTTGATGTGATGTTGACTGCAGATGATGAGGTCGTAGTGATCCACGATGAAAAACTCAATCGAACAACGAATGGTAGCGGATACGTTATTAACCATACATTATTAGACTTGCAAAAATTAGATGCGGGCTCTTGGTTTGATCCTACATTTAAAGGCGAAAAAATTCCGACGTTAATTGAAGTCATTGATTTATTAAATCAACTGAAATTATCTGCCAATATTGAAATTAAAGCGCAACAAGGCAAAGAAGAATTAACTGTGAAAAAAGTGCTGTCCATTATTCTTGAACAATGGAAAAATAATCATTCCAAACCCTTGATTTCGAGTTTTTCATTACAGATTTTAGAATATGTCAGAAAATATTCTTCTACAAGTTTGTTAGGTTTTTTAATGGATGAATGGGATGAAGAGTGGAAAAAAATTTGCGATCGTTTAAATTGTACGGCTGTTAATGTAAATTATAAAATTTTAACTTTGGAAAGAGTGCAAAGTATTAAATCAACAAAACGCAAATTGTTGGCATATACTGTGAATACAGCAAAATTAGCAAAGCAATTATTCTCGTGGGGAATTGACGGTATTTTTAGTGATTGTCCAGAAAAAATATTGCGCTCACTTGTGACACCAGTTCCGGTTAAGTAACCCAACCCGCTGGCCTTTAGAGAAAAGAAGTTTATACTAAATAGCTTTAGTTTTACTTTTCATATTTTTAATTTGTTGCAAAGTGGTTTCGTAACCAATATTAATGATTTGATGAACTTGTCTTTTATTTGAATATAACATAGGAAATTGCGAAAGGTCCAAGTTGACAAATATATTTGCTTCAATGCTATTTAAATTAGTTTTTAAAGAAGATCCGACAATCAAAGATTTTAAAAATGTATCGATAAAAGGTGGAAATTTATATTCATAAGCGATACCTAGTTTACTCAAAAAAGCTTGCCAAAATGATAAAATAGGAGGGAAATCATATTTTTTACCATCTTTACTGTAACCCGCTATCTCAACTGCGATTACATTGCTACGTTGACCAATAAAATTTCGCATAATGTCGACAGGTAAGTTGTTTAATAAACCTCCATCAATATGTAGCTCACCATTTAATACCATGGGCGGAATGAGTCCTGGAATCGAAACACTGCACCGTAGTCTTTCCCAAAGTAAACCTTCGGTGTGAATGGATTCAGAATCATTGGCGAGATTTGTAGAAACGCAAAAAAATGGCAACCAGAGATCTTCAATTCGAATGTCTTGATAAACTTTTTGCAACACAGAAGTTAAGCCTCGCGCATTAAATAACGAAATAGCTGGCCAGGTTAGATTGCGCCATGACACACTGTATCGGGACCCTTCAATAATTTCTTTAAAATGGGCTCGGGTTCCCTCGTACGTTTCTGTAATGGCATAACTCGCAGCAACAATACCACCAACGCTGCAGCCGCCAACGGCATCAATTGGAATCCCTGCTTCGAGGATAGCCTTAATAGCACCAATATGCGCCCAGCCGCGCGTACCACCTCCACTGAGAGTTAAACCTACGGCTTTGCCGCGTATGAAGCGCAATAGACGATGATAATCTTTAATTTGGTTCATTTTAATATGATAATGCAGGCCAAAATTGGCTAAATGCAACCACTTTTTTGTATTAAATGGAGGATGGAGATTTTTATCATGCATTAGAATCAATTCTGGTTTAGTATTTTTAGTTGCGAGCTCATCAATTTTTTCTGTAATTCTAGCGTTTAATAAAATGGGAGAAATATCATTAGCAACAATATATAGCATTTCCATTTTATCAAAGGCAAATTTGGCCAGAGCAGTTTCTGGATTTTTTATAATATATAGGATTTTTTGTTTAAGTTTTTTAACGTTTTTGCTTTTAGCATCATCAAGAAGTTTTTGCAAATTTTCAGAAGAGGCTTGTTCTAATTCTGGATCATAATCTGATAATACAACGACACTTATCAAGCCATCGACTATTTCGCGAAAATTTTTCGAAAATTCACCTAGTGAAACTTCATTGTTTGCTGGTGCAATAACGATATGTTTTTTTGATTTTTCAGTAGAAACAATTTGAATAATTTCTTGAGAACGTGAAACAATTGGGTTAATTATTTCAAATAAGACTGTAGGATATTCATGACAAAGTTCAACAAAAATTTCACTAGGTAATTTGAACAATGTTGAGTTTTTAATAGCTTTAATAGTTGTCGAACGATGTTCTCCGGAGATTGCGCCGATTTCTCCTGCAGTTTCACCAGGTTCAATGTAGCCAACTATTTTATTTTCCCCTTTAGCTGTTGTGAGAATGGATGCTAATTTACCTTCTAACAAGATACTAATCGAGTCAGAAGGGTCGCCTTGATCATATAAAATTTCATCCGGATGCAATTCAATTTTTTCAAATTGCGGAAGTATTTTTTTTAGAGCGCGTTTATTTAATGAAGCGAAAATTTTGCAAGTTCGCAATAAAGTCAGTAAATCATCATTCATAATGATTCAACCTTTATTTTATTCTTCCTTGGCTACAAGGACCCAAGCGTCAAAGTTGACTGGTAACTCATTGACGAAGATAGATATATGATACATGATAATGTATGTTTTTAATATCAGAAGGGGCTGAGAAATGGATATGACAAACTATAACTGGATTGATATTGGTGTGATTGTGGTATTAGCCCTATCTATTCTAGTGGGTTTGTGGCGCGGTTTAATTCGGGAAGTCATTGCCTTATTAACTTGGATATTGGCTTTTGTTGTTGCAACAATTTTCGCAGAACCCCTAGCCAGTAAATTTACTGGAGTAGTCAATGGCAATTCTGAATCTGTTTCATATTTGGCGCTTGGTATTAGTTTTGTATGTATTTTTATCGGTATTCTAATTCTTGGACGTATCCTGAGCTATATATTATCTAGTGCGGCTGAAACAGGTGGAGTTGGGTTGGGGAATCGGATATTAGGGGCTTTTTTTGGGTTCGTTAGAGGTATTTTAATCGTTTTAATTATCATGTTTTTGACGCAAATGAGTTCTTATGTAGATCAACCTGAGTGGAAACAGTCAAAATTTGTCAGCTTGTTTGCTCCTGCTATTAAATGGATGGATGATAAAATTCAGCCACAAATGAAAGCATTTGAATCAAAAGCGGCGGAAACTTGGGAAAGTGTGAGTACGCAATTTCAAGGTAATGTGAGTGGCGTGCCCAATAAGCAGCCGACTCCTGAAAATAAGCAGTCAACTCCAGTAAAACATCACAATCACAATAAAAATACTGCTTCTTTTTAATCGAAGTCACAAGTCTTGCATGACTTAAAGTCTTGTTGACAATTCTATGCTGAGCGAATTGTCAACAGATTTTTCAATTCATATAAGGAATAATTCCATAAATTCATTTGCTGGCATTTTTTCCAACTTATCTTGATCTAAGAATAACTTCACCAAATCTTGGATCTTTTGTGTGGAGAACTTAACTGATAAGTTATTTTCAAATTTCTTAATTAATAAAGGAATACCTTCGTCACGTCGTCTCTTATGACCGATTGGATATTCGATTTGAACTTTATCCGTATGACTGCCATCTTTAAAATAAATCTGTATGGCATTAGCAATAGAGCGCTTTTCAGGATCAAGATAATCTTTGGTAAATTGCGGATCTTCTTGAACAAGCATTTTTTCACGTAAAGCATCAATACGAGGATCATTTGCTACTTTATCTTCGTAATGATCTGCTTTTAAATCACCGAAAATTAAACCAACCGCTACCATGTATTGCAAGCAATGATCTCTATCTGCAAAATTATGGAGTGGTCCAGTTTTACTGATGATGCGTACTGCTGATTCTTGTGTTTTTAAGACAATTTTTTCAATTTGATCAAAACGATTTTTGACTTGGTCATGTAAAGCAATGGCACATTCCACAGCCGTTTGTGCATGAAATTCTGCAGGAAATGAAATCTTAAATAAAATATTTTCCATTACATAAGAATCGAAAGAACGAGGGATGCGAAAGTGTTGTCCACGGAATAATACATCATAAAATCCCCAAGTTTTCGCAGTCAAAGCGCTGGGATAACCCATTTCACCTTTTAATACTAACCAGGCTAATCGTACAGCGCGACTGGTTGCATCGCCAGCGGCCCAGGATTTGCGTGAGCCTGTATTTGGAGCGTGACGATAAGTTCTTAAACTTTGGCCGTCTATCCAAGCATTAGAAACAACATTGATGAGATCATCATAATTGCCACCAAGCATTTGTGTTGCAACAGCTGCGGATGCGACCTTAACTAATACAACATGATCTAAGCCGACACGGTTAAATCCATTTTCTAATGCTAGTATGCCTTGAATTTCATAAGCTTTAATCATAGCAGTAAGCACATCGCGCATAACAAGTGGTGTTTTTTTCTCGCCGATATTTTTGCGACTCATGTAATCAGCTACAGATAAAATGGCACCCAGATTGTCGGAAGGATGGCCCCATTCAGCAGCCAACCAAGTATCATTAAAATCTAACCAACGAATCATTGCGCCAATATTAAACGCAGCGAGAATGGGATCTAAGACAAAATCGGTACCGGGAACGCGAACGCCATGAGGAACCGTTGTTCCTGGCACAATTGGTCCTAAGAGATTGGTACATTTAGGGTATTGCAAAGCGAGAAAAGCACAACCTAAAGCATCCATTAAACAATACCGAGCAGTGGAATAAGCTAGATCGCTTTGAATGGGGTGTTTAGCAACATAATCTGCGATGGCTACCAATTCTTTATCTGGAGCAGGACGAACATTGATATCAGCAACATGAGCTTCCATTTTTTTATCCTCGTTGGTTAAGCGGTACAAATTCACGTGGGGCAGGTCCAACATAATTTGCCTCGGGTCGAATGAGACGATTATCTTTGCGTTGTTCCATAATATGTGCACTCCAGCCAGTTATTCGTGACATGACAAAAATAGGGGTGAACATATCTGTCGGAATACCACAGAAATGATAAGTGGTTGCACTATAAAAATCCAAATTGGGAAATAAATGTTTTTCATCCCACATAATTTTTTCAATTCGTTCTGAAATTGGATAAAGATAACCATCTTTAGCAGTTTCGGACAATTTCTTTGACCATTCTTTAATAACATCAGAACGTGGATCTGAGGTGCGATACACACGATGTCCAAAGCCCATAATTTTAGCTTTTTCTGCTAGTAATTGACGAATTCCATGTTCGGCATCATCAGGATTTTTAAATCTTGAAATTAATTCCATCGCAGCCTCATTTGCGCCGCCATGTAACGGACCTCGCAATGTACCAATACCCGTAACGATCGCGGAATAAAAATCGGATTCAGTCGAAGTTGCAACTCGGGCAGCAAATGTCGAAGCATTGAACTCATGTTCAGCGTATAGAATCAATGAAACATCCATGGCGCGCTCAAGATCTTTATCAGGATGTTCACCATGTAACAAATGCAAAAACTGACCCGCAATACTGGATTCATCACTGTTGGTTTTAATTCGTTTGCCATCTTTATGAAAGTGATACCAATACAAGAGCATGCCCGGTGTGCTTGCTATTAATCTATCGGCAATATCTTGTTGACCATATTGTTTGGTTTCAGGTTCTAACGTACCCAGCATAGAGCATGCTGTTCGTAAAACATCCATTGGATGGGCATTGGCTGGAATAGCTTCAAGTACAGATTTTAATGGGGCAGGTAATTCGCGTAGCATCATCAATTTCTCTTGATAAGCTTGTAACTCTGCTTGATTAGGTAATTCCCCGTGAATGAGAAGATGAGCCACTTCTTCAAAAGTTGCTTGTTCTGCCAAGTCATGGATGGAATAGCCAAGATAATTTAAATCCAAACCTTCTTTACCCACTGTGCTAATTGCAGTGTCACCAACTACAATCCCTGCTAAGCCACCAGTTTTTTTAGTCATTGATTTATTTTCCTTGTGCAAATAATTCATCTAATTTTTTCTCATAAGCGTAATAATTTAACACTTGATATAATTCTTCACGTGTCTGCATTTGATTAAGTAAACTTTTTTGTGTGCCTTCATTGCGAATAGCTTCATACACATTTAAAGCAGCGCGACTCATAGCGCGAAATGCACTGAGTGGATAGAGTATTAAACTGACACAGGCATCGCGTAGTTCATCCCTGGTAAATAAAGGAGTTACACCAAATTCGGTGATGTTAGCGAGAATGGGTACCGGACAGACTTTAGTCAAAGCAGTATATTGAGCTAATTCCCGGACTCCTTCAAAAAAAATCATATCCGCACCAGCATCCACATAGTGCATAATGCGTGCGATTGTAGCATCTAATCCTTCAGAAGCAAGCGCATCTGTACGTGCCATAACAATAAAAGTTGAATCTGTACGTGCATCGACTGCCGTTTTGATACGATCAACCATTTCTTGAGTGTTAACCAGAGCTTTTCCTGGCCGATGGCCACAACGTTTGGCCTGAACTTGATCTTCAATGTGAACAGCCGCTACACCAACTCTTATCATCTCGCGAATGGTTCGAGCGATGTTAAAAGCGCTGCCAAATCCCGTATCAATATCCACTAATAATGGCAAATCCACAGCTCCTGTAATCCGGCGAGCATCTTCTAAAACGTCATTTAGAGTCGTCATGCCTAGATCTGGCAAGCCAAAAGAAGCATTAGCGACACCAGCGCCAGATAAATAAATGGCTTTATAGCCCGCTTGTTTGGCAAGTAAAGCTGAATAAGCATTAATTGTCCCAACGATTTGCAGGGGTGTTTCTTGAGAAAGAGCTGCTCGAAATCGTGATCCTGGTGTCATGGCCATTCCTTGCAAAATAAATGAAGAATTTTCCAGTTGTTCTATAACTGTGTCAAGTAACCTCATCAAATTTCTTAGAGGTTTTAAACCCGGACCTTTAGACCTGAAGGAGTAATTGACCGAAGGTCAGCGCAAATGAGGCGAGATTGGATGAGGTGCACGCCTCCTCCAATCATTTTTTCAGTTTTAAAATGCGCGCCAACGGTTCATTTCTAAAAGTGAATAACGATCTTCTATAACAGATGCAGAATCTTGCAATCCTGATAATTTATTTATTACTGTCTTTTCCAATGTTTCATCTTCAAGTAAAAGGCGGTCACAAATAACAGATAATATATTTTTATATGTACTTTCTTTCAGTTGCTGTTTTTCTTCAAAACATAAATAAAAAAGAGTTTCCATTGTTTTAGCACTGCGTATCTTTTCCATCAATATATCGATTTTATTTATCAGGGATGAATTAAAAAATTTAAATAAACTTCGTTGATAAGTTTGCAGCAAAGTTAATGAAGCCTGAATTCCCTTTTGCAAAATTAACTCTGGTTCAAGTATGTAGAACGACTTGAAACTAGATAGATATTCATTCATTGCTTTACTTTTATAAACGATTTTTCCATCAATGTAACCATGAGAAATTTTCTTGATTTGTTCTTTTTTGATATTAAAATAATCTTGAGTTGCATAATCAGATAACTTGACTTCTACATCAATTGCAAAAACTGCATAAGCATCAGCATAAACTCCATGTCTTCCCCAAAAATATTCATGACTATTTAATTTGGTATCTCCACTTAAAATTGAGCTATTTGATGCTGCAAATGCGCGTCTTAATCTTTTGTATACCGTAATGGTTTTATTTTTAGGAAATGAATTGAATAATTCATCTGTTGTTATAGTGCTTTTTACAGAATATCGTGTGCGACGTGTTGTATGGTAATGCATACGTACATCTTTTGTCTCTTCTATATAATTCGGAATTTTTTTACTTAGACAATATAGTCTGATAGAACATAGTTTTTCATTTTTTTCTTCCACTTTTTTTTTGCTTTCCGAAGGTGGAGTTGAAGTTTCAAGTGATACACTGGATTCCAGTCGATTTAATATTGGTTGAGATTTGGAGAACATTAAAAATTCCTCATATTTTGAACAGATTTAATTTTATTGCCAGAAAAAGTGTAATTTATCATATTTTTTACTAATGCTAAACGTTGCAAGCTCAGTTTTGTTATTTGAAACGTTATGTTCTTTTAAAGTAATATCTAATACTCAACTTTTGCCATTTTTAAAAATGAAAATCTGAACTAAAGATTTTCATTTTCAAAAAATGGTCAAAGTCGAGTTAAATAAAGGTGATTAATGAGAGCAAATTTTAATTTCCGTCTAGTTCTTTACATTTTATTTTTTTGTTCAGGCTGCTCAGCCCTGATCTATCAATTGATGTGGCAAAGAATGCTTTTTACACAATTTGGAGTTGATTTGGAATCCATAACCATCATTGTTTCCGTATTTATGTTTGGTTTGGGGGTTGGTGGTCTGCTAGGTGGAATTGTCGCAGATGGATTGCATGGTCGACTACTTCAACTTTACATAGCGATTGAAATAGGTATTGCCGTATTTGGATTTTTGAGTCCAAACATGATTGACACATTAGGCAACTTGACTGTCTCGCATAGTGGTTGGATAACAGGTATGTGGAGTTTTGTCATTCTTGCTTTTCCCACCATTTTAATGGGCGCCACTTTTCCTATTTTAGTGACTCATGTCAGTACTATGGATCAAAATATCGGAAAATCAGTTGGTGAGCTTTATTTTGCCAATACTTTAGGCGGTGCGATAGGTGCTTGTTTATCGGGTTTTATACTATTAAACATTATCGATATGATTGGGGTTATTCAATGTGCTGCTTATTTGAATTTGATTGTTGCTATTGTAGCTTTTCTAGTATTTAGCAGAACCAAGTGATGATTTCAGTCATCAGCGTAATGTAGGGGACAAATGCAACATAACCACTCATCGCAATTGGTGAAGGAAAAAAGTTGGGTTGAGGGAAAAAGATCTTGCCTGGTCATCATGAATCTTGTACGTTTTAAATTCTTGCGAAAGCAATTCGGTGCAATATATTTAGGAGAGATAAGTGATGGCATCAGCTTGTTTTCTTGCATTTTTGACGGGTTTTCTATCACTTAGTCAGGAAATTTTATGGGTGAGATTATTTAGTTTCGCTAATCACTCTTTGCCCCAAGCCTTTGCTTTTGTTCTTATCCTTTATTTACTTGGTATAGCATCGGGAGCAGCAATAGGAAAACTGTTTTGCCAACGTTTTTTAAATTTATGGCTGGTGAGTGGTGTTGTTCTTGTGCTTGCGAGTTTTTTTGATTTTGCCTGTCCGTGGATATATGCAAATTATGTTCACACCAATTGGCAATTAATTTTAGGTGGTGGTCTTATTTGTGTAACTGCTTTGTTTAAAGCGATTATTTTCCCCATTGCGCATCAATTAGGCGTGCCAAGTTCAGGAGGCACTGTTGGCAAGAAAATTTCTCAAGTTTATGTGGCAAATATTATTGGCGCCACGTTAGGCCCCATCATTACAGGAATGATTTTATTAAATTACTTAACCACTCAACAAAGCTATGCATTATGTGCTTTACTGACATTTTTTACCGGCGCATATTGTCTTGTCTCAAATGTTAAACCGGCCGTTATTTTGGGTTCGACTCTATTGGCTATTTTTTATTTCAGCTTTTTCTTCATTATTAATCCCAATTTGTTAATAGCAAAAATTGCTTTTCCAGGTGATTTTCGTCACATTGTTGAAACAAGACAAGGTATTGTGACAGTTTATAAGGATAAAGAAGGGGATATAGTCTGTGGAGGAAATGTATATGATGGCCGGACTAATTTAAATCCTTTAATAAATTCAAATGGCATTCAAAGAGTGATTATTTTATCTTTGTTGCACGAAAAGCCAGAGCGGGTATTACTCATTGGATTATCCATTGGAACTTGGTTAAAACTCATTACAAGTTTTCCAG
>JANWKO010000176.1 GCA_025451335.1 Gammaproteobacteria bacterium | reverse complement strand
TTAGGGTTAAAAACATTAATTATCGATATGGATCCGCAGGCGAATTTTTCAGGACGTTATATCAAAATGGAATATGATCCTGCTTACAAAGGTGGGAAAATTCCTGCCTTACATCCAGATTTTGAGCCAGAAGTGGACAAAGATTGGGATGGTAGAAGTAGCATTGCCAATATTTTTTATGCTGAAGAAGTTGTGCCCTACCCTACTCAAATTCCAAATTTAGATTTGCTACCTGCGCATTCGATTAAATTGCAAGAAGCTGAAGCCGTGACCAAAAATGAAGTGCTTGAAAAAGTTCATCTGCAACTTAAACGCTTTCTCGAACTTCAAGATGTACAAAAAAATTATGACATTATCATAATTGATACCCCACCTTCGAAAGGCCCGTTGACAATTTCTGCGATTAAGGCCGCCAGTCATATTGTTATTCCCGCACAAATGGAACAATTCTCTATTGAGGGTATCTATGGAATGCTCCAATTATGGAAACAAGAAACGTATTGCAGGACAAAAGACAATCCAATCACATTAGTAGGTGTTTTACCGAACCAAGTACGAGATATTAAATTGCATAAGCAATTTTTAGATGGCTTGAGAGGAAGAAAAGGTGTGGGCGATTATATGATGCCGCATGTCATTAAAAAGCGTGCCATTTATACGGAAATATTGGTTGAAGATGCTAATCCGAAAAGCATTTTTGAATTACCGCCTAGTAACCAAGCACGTATAGAATATGAAGGCGCTTGTCAATATATCATGGAGAGGGTAATGAATCATGGCTAAGAAAAAAGTATTTCAAATCAGTAATGCTTTAGGTGATGGATTGGAAGAAACTATAACTGCTGCTCAAAACTATTCGGGTGAGCTCAGAATAGATGTTATTCCTTTAAAGAAAATAGAAGTTGATCCTGAAAACCCTAGAGATTTAATGATAACTTTTGATGATTTATATAATGGCATTGCGGGGACTGATAGCCATTATCTGAGAAAATCGGATGAACTGTTATCTTTGCAAAGTATTGCAAATTCTATAAGAGAGCAGGGGATTATTAATCCTATTGTTGTTTATAAATATGGGGAAAAATATCGACTTGTTGCAGGTGAGCGACGTTCATTAGCTTCGATTTTAGCAGGAAAAGAAGATATACAAGCTAAAATTTTAGACTCTAAACCAAGTGAGCTGAAAATCAGTTTATTGCAATGGATTGAAAATATTGAAAGAGCGGATTTGTCTTTGTGGGAACGTCTCCGAAATCTTGAAAAGATTGCGGATGCTTATGCTGCAAGAAAAAATATGGTTCCTGCTCAAATTACTGTAACTGAATTAAGTCAATTGATAGGATGTGCCAAATCTCATGCAATGAATTATAAAGCTGTTTTAAATGCAGATTCGAATCTTAAAAAACTTATTCAAGAAAACAAAATCAAAAATCTTGAAAAAGCGGCACTTATTGCAGATTTAGATTCTGAAGATAGCAAACAAAGCCTCATTGAGGCTTGCTTAAATGGTGTTCCACTCAAGAAATTAAAAGTCATTGCGGGACAAAATAAGATTAAAGTAACTATTAAGAAATCGATAGAAAAACGCGGCCGACAGGCAACGTTAATTAATTTCGGAGTGACTAAGAATATCCATGTTGCAAAAGTTATTTTGGATTCTATTTTAAGTAATCACACTGTCGCTCATATTGCCGATCAGTTTAAGAATATTGATTGGACTGATTACAAAAACGTATCAACCTCATTTAAAGATTTATTGAAAAAACTCGAAGAATTACATACTTAGTGAGAATGTCATGACAAATAAAGTAAAAATTACTTTTGTATTACCCGAAAATCTTCAACGTGATTTGAAAGAGCAGATTGTTAAAGACGGTTATGATTTGCGTGGAAAGAGCCGCTGGGTATCCGAAGCTATTGAAAGATTAATTGAAACGGAAGGTTTTGCGGAATTAGTTAAGCTGAATGATGAAATGAAAGGTTTTGAGAAACTGGAATCTGTGGTTTTATCACGTCAAATTAAAAGTCAACTCGATAACGCTATTATCTGTGTTAGAAAAGAATATCCATCGATTGAAGGGGTACAAAGCCGAATAATGAGGACTGCCATTGTTCAACGATTATTGCGTTTTTAAATTTGATTTTATTTCGAAATGTAAGAAAAAGTTCAGTGACTGAATTGTAGTTTAAGTTATTGAAAAATAAAATATTTATTTCAAAATAAATAATTGCAAAAAAGACGTGCTTAAGGGTTTTGATAAGGAAAGTAATCTGGTGAAATGTGACATTTACAGGATGTATGCTCTGTCATGTGACGTTTACGGGATAACAGTTAGCTAATGTGACATTTACAGGATAAACAATAAGAATACGCCTTTGGCGTAGTTAGGATTGGAGAGCACACCTCCTCCAATTCCGCGTCATTTAAATCTACCTTCTGTCCTTACGACAAAAGGCCGGGGTCTCAGACCCCTGAGGAAATTTGATGAAAATGGATAAGGAGAGCATCTCATGGTAGAGAAGAAAAAAGCTCTAGAATTAAAAAAACATGTTGCAACGATTCACGCCTCTAACAAGCTTTCTTTGTTACAGCGTAAAATTTCCAATGCGCTGCTCTATAACGCTTATGAAAATCTACTCGAGCAAGAAGATCATCAAATCCATATTGCGACTCTTTGCAAAATTATCGATTACTCTAGCAATGATTATAAAACCATAAAACGTGCATTGGTTGATTTACTATCGACTGTTATCGAATGGAATTTAGTGGATGGGGATAAATTAGCGACCCAAGGGATATGGAATGCGAGTTCAATTATTGCCTCTGCCAGTATTGATGGTCCTATTTGCACTTATTCCTATAGTAATACGATGAAAAAGCTTTTGTATCATCCTGAATTCTATGGACGTTTAAATATGCAGGTGCAAGCAAAGTTTCAATCCAGCTATGGGCTTGCGTTATATGAAAATTGTATTCGTTTTCAAAATATCGAACAAACTCCGTGGTTTGATTTAGCAAAGTTTCGCAAATTAATGGGAGTAGAGGAGGGAAAATATAAGATTTTTCGTGATCTTAAATCCCGAGTCATTGAAAAAGCAGTTGAAGAAGTTAATAAATATTCTCCCATTTTCATTGAACCTCAATATCGTAAACAAGATAGACAAGTTGTTGCTATACAATTCCTGATTAATAAACAGAATAGTAAAGAAAAAAAATCCTTAGTTAATTCACCGATTGAATTGTCATCTATATTAAGAGATAAGTTTGGCTTTTCTAAAAAACAAATATAGTAAGTAATAGGAACTTATGACAAAGATTATATTTTGGAAAAGATTTCTGTTGTTGAATCATCTTCAAGTTTTGTTAGTGGAAAAATTGGAAATTTAGCTAAATATCTTATGAGTGCATTAAAAGAAGATTATCAAGCCACAAAAAGAAGTGGGAATGTCATTCAAATTGATAAGGTCGAATCAGACAAATTAAAAAGAGATGAACTGACTAAGAAAGAACAATATCGAAAATATCAAAATGATGAATTATTTAAACAATTTGATAGTTTATCTGACAAGGATAAAAAAGACATTATCTCTGATTTTGAAAAAGAAATAAGCAAAAGTGTTTACCAAAATATCTATATGCGAGAAGGTCTTGCCAATATTTTGATTAGAGATCAACTTTGTGGCTTTATAAAACGGAGTAAACAGAATCTGCTTGATTTAGTTCCTTCTTATGAGAATTTTTTGAATTTTAATGTGATTACTTCTTAAAGGTTGATCGATTTTTGAAATCAAAGTAGTTTCTAGCTTATTTTTTATCGGAATTTTTTCTATTCAGTACAATAAATTATAACTAGCGGCTAGTTTAGGATCCTAAACTAATACCAAGTTTAGAATGGAAAAGTTTCGTTGAAAATGTTCCATGAGGAACATTATTGTATCAAGGGTTTCTTTAACCTGGAGTTTGGCCATTTTTATAAATTCAAAATGGCAAAGTCATGAGCGATGAAGCTTGAAGAAAATTATTTTTATTTCTCATAGCCATGTAAACTGGACTTGGCCATTTTTAACTGAAAACAACATCGTTACTTAGAACTTTCCGAACAAGCCGAGATTCATGGAGCCATCTGGATGCTGGATATCTATTCCTGTTCTGAGAAGAGATCTGCTGGAGTAAATCAGCAGATCCACTCAACCATAATCACAATTGTTACTACTCCAAAACTATAGGATTCACCTCATTGGAACTGATATATACATAATTATTCACGCAAGACGTAGCAGATTTAAAGTTGAGCTTTTGCCAAGTAGTTGAACCTTCTTTTAAGGCAAACATTTCATTGCTATAAAAAGCAATCCACATATCTTTACCTTCAGTATCCTTTCCGTGTCCTATGCCATCTCCCATATAGCTCGTACTGGCGGGTATATGTTCTCTTATCCAATGTTTGCCATCTTTTGAAGAGATAATGCCAGGATTGGCTGCCATCCAAGTTCCATTTGCATATTTAATCGTATCCCAATACTTATTATCAAAAATATACGGATCAGAATAATTGTTCCAATTAATTCCATCCGTTGACCAGAGGTTTTTATCGCCAACTATAATCCAACCTGGGGTTACTCCAATCTTTCCAAATCCAATCGTTATAAATGACTTATCTTGGCTCAGAGAATGATCTTCCCAATTAATTCCGTCTACGGAAGTATGAACCGCACCATGCAAGCCCACGGCGATCCACTTGTGATTGCCATAACTGACTGCTCGGAATTCTGGATTACTATTATATCTTGCCGTACGCCAGACTCGACCATCCGTTGAATAATAAATGCCACCGTCTCCCACCGCAACCCAGAGGCCGCGATTATTTAAATCATAACCATATTCTATTTTAGAGACATTGCAATAGTGATCAGGACAGGTAGCATTATTCCAATTTAGGCCATCGGTTGAATACTGTATCGAATAGGCAACATTCACAGCTAACCACACACCTTGTCCTCTATCATCTTTCCCATAACTGATCGCATTCGCTAACAGTCCACTCGCTTGCCATGCGTCATTAACGTTGCTAGTCCAGTTATAAAAAGCATTTGGCTGTCTATCCGCCCCTGCAGCCATTTTAACACTAGCTGCTATCCAGTTTACCTGAGAGGTACTTGACTCCTTTGCAAAGAGACTGTTTGATAATAAAATAATGAGACTCAGAACTAATTCTTTGCTAGATACTTTCATTTTTTCCTCAAAAATATACCGTTTTCTGGTTATGAATTTTTGGTCATTTTTAAAATTAAAAATGACCAAAGCCGAGCTATATTAACTAGATTTTGACCAAAATTCAAAGTAAATCAGGATTTCCTGCTTGTTCTACCCTGGAACATTCGATTAAATTACCCATTTCACCCACAAATAGACCCAATGCTCTCTTTAATTCCGAGTTTGCTCAATATAATTTGCATATGCACTAGATCATGGAATGGAATCCGAAAATAACCAGTATCATTTTTATTGATGGTCACTTTCATCGGAAATCCAAGTTGTTCTATTAATTGCTTTTCAAGTGACGACATAGGTTGGGCTGCTTTCTTTGATTTGTTAGTCGATAACTTTTTATCTTCTCCAGCCTTAATTGCTTCATCCAATGTTCTTACTGACCATTCTTTTTTTATTGCATGATAGGCATAATAATATTGATTGTCGTATGGTACTCCAGCCAATAATTTTCCATGACCTTCGCTTAAATCACCTTGCCTTAACCAATGTTGGACCCGCCCATCCATTCTGAGTAAACGCAGTAAATTACTAACATGGGAACGGCTAACGCCTAATAACATACTCACTTCATCATGCGTATACCGAAAATCATCTGTTAGGCGCTGCATAGCAAGAGCTTCTTCAATCGGGTTAAGTGCTTCTCGACATTTATTTTCAATCAGTGCAATTTGGGCTGCTTGTTCATTCGTATAATTAGAAATTAGGCACGGGACTACTGTAAGACCAGCGCGCTGTGCTGCGCGCCAGCGTCTTTCACCCGCTACGATTTCAAATTTGTCTACATAACTTTGGGATGCACGTACAATCAACGGCTCTAAGATACCAACCTGAGCAATCGTTTTAGAAAGGGATTCGAGAGCCTCTTCTGAAAAGTCATGACGTGGTTGATAAGTTCCACTGTGTAACATTCCAATTGGAATTTCTTTCAAAAGACCTTTGCTAAACATGGCATGAACAGTTATCGTTTCCATTTTTTTATCCATAGTAAAAGGATTTTCTATGCAATCATTGTCCCGTGGAATGGCAGCTGTTTTAGATTCATTTAGTCACTTATTTACCTTGCCAACCTGGGCGCATATCCAAGTATTATTAATGGGCGCCATCTTATGCCAAGGTGCACGGCGTGTCAGCTCAATTTTACGAGTCATGGGCTTATCGAAAGAAAAACGTTTTGAAGAATATCATCGCGTTCTTAATCGAGCAAAATGGAATAGTATGGCTGGCGCAAAAATTTTATTAGGCTTGTTGGTACAGTTATTGCCAGAATCATTGCCTATTTTAATTGTTGTTGATGACACAATAGAACGACGTAGCGGTAAAAAAATTAAGGCAAAAGGTTGTTATCGCGATGCTTGTCGGTCAACACAAAAACTGGTCGTTAAATGCTTTGGGTTAAAGTGGGTTTGTTTGATGTTGATTGTTCCACTACCTTGGTGCAAACGTCCGTGGACGCTGCCATTTATGACGATTCTGGCTCCTTCTAAAAAAGCGAACAAAGCTAGGAATCGAGAACATAAAACCAGTATTGATTGGACGATTATTGCGATACGTGTTATTGCCCGCTGGCTCAAGCGCGCATTTATATTGATAGGTGATGGTGGTTTTGCTTGCATCCGACTCGGCCATGCGTGCCTTAAGAATAATATTATTTTAGTTTCAAGATTGCGCTTAGACGCTGCACTTTATGAGCTTGCGCCGAATCCGGGCCAGGGAAAACTCGGTCGCCGACGAGAAAAAGGAGAGCGATTAGTCCAGTTTCGATTCCTCCATCCGTCCCTTAGAAATGATCAGTTTCTATGGGCTAGGGAAAAGATACAAGTCCAGGTGATGGCAAGAATTACAAATTGCGCATAAGATATATTATGAATATCAAGTGCTTTTTTAATTAAACGTTGCCAAGTAATTGTGGTTTGCCAAAGCAAAATCCCCAGGCTCTCTTCTGGCTTGTCGACACTAAACACAGAATTCATTATCGTGAAATCGCTAAATCAACTAACGCATCCATTTGCTTGGGAACAGAAGCTGCAACATCATTTGCAACTAGATTATGTCAAGAAGCTGAGCTTCGGGCGATATACTGCTTGATTAACGGCTGATACATGAGAGACATTTTGTCTTTCCCCGTATTACTGGGACACATATAAAGAATATATAAGTGTCCCAGTAAAAAAATTTCATGTGTTGCTGGGACACTTATGATATATTATAAGTGTCCCAGTAATAAATAAGGTAATCGTCTTGGATAAAATCATAGGTAGAAATAAAGAAAAAAATATACTTACGGATGCTTTTAACTCAAATAGCGCAGAGTTTATTGCAATATACGGTAGAAGGCGTATAGGTAAAACATATTTAATAAAAAATTTTTTTCAGGGGAAAAACTGCGTATATTTTCAGATGACTGGTATATATAAGGGATCATTAGCCAACCAACTTTCTAGATTTTCAAAAGAAATTGGCGAAACTTTTTATAGAGGCGCTTCTATTAAAGTCCAAGAAACATGGATGGATGCATTTGAAGAGCTATCACGAGCTATTGAGCAAGTTCCAAAGAATAAGAAAATATTGATCTTTCTTGACGAACTTCCATGGATGGCAACAAGAAAATCAGGCGTGATATCTGCTTTAGAATATTTTTGGAATAGATTTTGGGTAAATGATAAAAGAATAAAATTGGTTACATGTGGATCCGCTGCATCATGGATAATAAAGAAAATAATAAAAAATAAGGGTGGTCTTCATAATAGAGTTACCCGAAGAATTAGATTACTTCCATTTAATCTATATGAAACATCATTGTATTTAAAACACATCGGATATCAATGCAATAACCAGCAAGCTTTAAAATTGTATATGACCATAGGTGGAGTACCTTTTTATTTAAATCAACTTAAGAAAAATCATTCAATTGATCAGAATATTGATAATTTATTATTTAATTCAGAAAGTATGCTATTTGATGAGTTTGATGAAGTTTTTTCGTCTTTATTCGAACATTCGGAACAATATAAAGAACTGATTACATTAATTGGCAAATATAAAGATGGTATTCAAAGAAATATTCTCGATGAAAAAAATAAGTTAACGGGTAAAGGCGGGCGATTAACTAAAAGATTAGAAGATTTGGAGTATGCAGGGTTTATTGCAAGTTTTATCCCTTATGGGCACAAAAAATTAGGGGTGTTTTATAGAATTAGTGATGAATATTGTTATTTCTATTTAAAATGGATTAAACCAATAAAAAATCAACTTAAACAAAATAAAACTACTAAATATTGGAAGAGTAACATTAATTCCCCAGCTTATTATGGTTGGCTAGGGTATGTATTTGAAAATGTTTGTTACAAACATTTTATTCAAATTAAAAAAGCATTAGGCATAGATGAAGCTTGTCTTGCATCGCCTTGGCGATATATTCCACGAAAAGCTAAAGAAGAAAAAGGTGTGCAGATAGATTTATTGTTTGATCGACTGGATAATGCAATTTCCATTTGTGAAATTAAATACTCAGACAAGCCATTTGTTATAGATAAACAGTATGCAGAAATACTTCGGTCAAAACTCGATGTATTTAAAAAAATATCACGAACAAATAAACAGTTATTTTTGATATTTATTTCGGCTTATGGAATCAAAGATAATTCTTATTCCAAAGAGCTCGTGAGCGAAGTGGTAGTTTCAGACAGCCTTTTTGAAAAAGATGATTAATAGATCTGGTTTAAAAGACTTCGATGCAACAAGAGACCTCACCTCTATCACGTTCATCTTTGGCATGTTTGGTGGAATGCTAAGCGCAATGAACTTATCTGATTCTCATACTTTAACAAAAATGGGTTTGAGTCTGTTTTCATTAACCTTTGGTATGCTTTCGCTTCTGAGTGATTTTTATAAGTTACATACAAGTTATTTGCGAACGATTGAATTGACCAAGAAAAAAGATGTTATGCATTTGTCAAAGCCCTAATCAGAAATTAAACTGACAAAAACATAATACCGTTGTTTGCCAATCAATCTTTGATAAGACAATAGGTCTGATTCATGTGATGCGTTGTTGCCTTCCAATCTTATTGAATGGCGCCCCCTGTTGTAATTTGAGGTCTAATATGGTTATTTTTATGACTTGACTTTGGCTCGCCTTTGGCCATTTTCAAAAAAATAAATTGTCAAAATAGTCTGTTTTCAGTTTAAATAAGCTCACTTAATCACGGAGGGTTTATGCTCGATCGAATTCATAATCTATCTCATCGCATGCAATTAAAGTTAGAAGATAAGTCTTACATGGAGACTTTAAGAAAACACATGAAGAAACCAGACAAAGAGATGGAGTATATACTTAGTTGGGATTTAATGACAGTTATAAATCAATCTCTTGACAAGGATTGGAGTGAAAAAACTAAAGCAGATCTCGATCTCGTTAAAGAATTACTTTTTCCTCGCTATTTACAATTAATTTCTATTGCCTGCACATATCATTTGCAAGAAGAGTTAGTTGAGTTGCTGACGATAGGTGAAGATTTCCCTAAAGATATTCATGCTAAAATCAATGACGGTGTAGAAGATAAATCTCTCGTCAGTCGACCTCTCATTGATCAGCCTCTTACGACTTGTCGAAACTCGGGTTCGCATAATACGCCTCTTGGGATAGTATCATTCCACGGCTATCTTGATATGGTGAAATACCTGGTTGAGGAAAAAAAAGCGGATGTCAATGCAACAAGTGTTGATGGAGATACACCATTGCATAATGTAGTGAAAGGCGATTCTCATCCTGAAAATCATAGCTGTTATGGCACTCAGCACGCCGAAATAGCCCAATATTTAATTGCTCTCAGAGCGGATATTAACGTTAAAAATAGAAAAGGAAAAACACCATTAAAAGAAGCACAAAGTGCTAAACCACCTTTGCTTTCATTAATTTTTTCTAATGCGGTGCGAAAAGAATATTTTGCGGATACCGTAAGACCTATACTTGAAAAAGCTCACAAAGACTCTTTGTTAGTCCCTGAGTTGAAATTTGATGTGAGTGAAAACAAAGAAGAAAGAAAGGAAAC
>JANWKO010000175.1 GCA_025451335.1 Gammaproteobacteria bacterium | reverse complement strand
CAGATTGAAGATATTATCAGCATGATCAATGACATGGGGATTCGTGTCGCAGAAGTTGCGCCGGAGGTCGATGAATTACTTTTAGCGGATAACGAAGCAACAGACGAAGTTGCCGCTGAAGAAGTAGCTAGTGCATTAGCTGCTGTTGACAGTGAATTTGGTCGTACTACTGACCCCGTCCGTATGTATATGCGCGAAATGGGCAGCGTCGAACTTCTTTCCCGCGAAGGCGAAATCGCTATTGCGAAGCGTATCGAAGAGGGAATGAATCAAATGTTGACCACCCTCGCCTACCAACCACAAATGATTGCAGATGTCCTTGCTGATTATGATCGGGTGGAAAAAGGTGAAGTACGTCTGAGTGATATTATTAGCGGCTATATTGAGCCAAATATTTTTGCTGACGAAGAAACAGCAGAAAAGCCTGTTGCGGCTATTATGGAAGATGAAGAAGAAGGTGATGGTAGCGGTGGCGCTGATTTTCTAGAAGATGAAGAAACTGGCCCGGATCCTGAAATTGCTAAAGAGCGTTTTGCTGAATTACGATCATTTTATGATGACGCTATTGCTACAGAAAAACGCAATGGCGCTAAACATAAAAAAACGATTGAAAAACGTGACGCATTGGCAAAATGCTTTATGGATATTAAGCTCGCGCCACGCCAATTTAATAAACTATCACGAAGAATGCGCAGTATGCTCGATGAAATTCGTTCTCAAGAACGTCACATCATGAACATGTGCGTCAATAAAGCTAAAATGCCACGCAAAGCATTTATTCACTCTTTCTTGAATAATGAAACAAATTCAGATTGGATCGGTCAACATAACGGCAAATCGTATTTTGCTGAGCTTGACAAATTTCTCCCTGATATTCAACGAGCGCAGAAAAAACTGATGTCTCTTGAAGAATTGATGAAAATGTCAATCGCAGAAATCAAGGAAGTGAATCGTCGCATGTCAATCGGCGAAGCAAAAGCACGTCGTGCGAAGAAAGAAATGGTTGAAGCTAATTTACGTTTAGTTATTTCTATTGCGAAAAAATACACAAATCGTGGTTTGCAGTTCTTAGATCTCATCCAAGAAGGCAATATCGGTTTAATGAAAGCCGTGGATAAATTTGAATATCAACGCGGTTATAAATTTTCAACTTATGCGACTTGGTGGATTCGTCAAGCCATCACACGCTCTATTGCTGATCAAGCGCGTACGATTCGAATTCCAGTGCATATGATTGAAACGATCAACAAATTGAATCGAATTTCGCGCCAAATTTTGCAAGAAACAGGATTAGAACCCACGCCGGAAGAATTAAGCAAACGCATGGATTTACCGGAAGATAAAATCCGCAAGGTCTTGAAAATCGCAAAAGAACCTATTTCGATGGAAACGCCTATTGGTGATGATGAAGATTCACACTTAGGTGACTTTATTGAAGATGTGAATCAAGAATCGCCTGTAGAAGCAGCAACGAGCTATGGCTTGTCTGAAGCTACACAAAAAATCTTGAACACGTTAACTCCTCGCGAAGCGAAGGTATTACGCATGCGTTTTGGTATCAACATGAACACTGACCATACCTTGGAAGAAGTGGGCAAACAATTTGATGTGACTCGTGAACGTATTCGTCAGATTGAAGCCAAAGCATTACGTAAATTACGACATCCTTCACGTTCTGAGCAGTTGAGAAGCTTCTTGGAAGAGCAAGAATAAGCGTTATTTTGCAGTAAAGTAAAAATCCCCACAATAGTGGGGATTTTTTTTATCTAAATTCGGCAGTTAACCCTATTGCAAGAATGCAGCCTGCATACTGGCGTTGATAATAAGAATTCGAAAAATTTTGGCTTAATAACTTAGAGAAGACTTTTTCGTTTCTTCATTTATTCATTAACCTTTAAAAAATCAATTGTTCAATTATCGAACATTAATTAATCAAAATTTGCAATGGCTGAATTTCGTTCATTTTCAGCGAGTTAAAATATAGATAGATAATATTATCTTTGTTATATAAGAAAAAAAATAGACAAAACTATTTTGGTTACAATTTTACGCAAAGAAAGATGACATTTTAAAAATTTTAGGTATACTTTCCGCTTCCGGGCTCATAGCTCAGTTGGTTAGAGCAGGGGACTCATAATCCCTTGGTCCTAGGTTCGAGTCCTAGTGGGCCCAGATATTTCCCCATAAAATACCGAAAAAAATGCTTTTTTTTGCATTTGTGATAGAATGTAGTTCCTATCTTGTTAATCTACTGTTTCCCTCTAAAAACCTTATTCCATTTGATTCATTTTTCAATCAATAAAATTTCACTTCGAAATTAATTAATTTTGTTATTGACATAACTGCCCCAATGGAGCATAATAATTATGGCGATGCTAACAGTTGTTGAAACGCCCATGTTTCTCGACAAAATAGGAAGCTCAATCCAACCAAATGAACGAGATGAACTCATCTCCTTCTTAGCCAAAAGTCCTGATGCTGGCACTCCAATAATAGGCACAGGAGGAATAAGAAAACTACGCTGAGGCGGCAAAGGAAAGGGAAAACGTGGCGGCTTAAGAGTAATTTATTATTTTTATAACGAATCTGCGCCTGTTTATTTGTTAACAGTTTACGGAAAAGGCGAAAAAGAGAATTTAACTGCTGATCAAAAAACAACATTAACAAAATTGGCGCCAATTTTAAAGAATGCAAGTAAAGCGAGGACAATTCAATGACAAAAAAAAGAAATATTGGCGATGAAATCATCCAAGGCATGAAAGAAGCTATTGATCACGCCCGCGGAAAAAAAGTAAAAGCGGTTGTCCATAAAGTTGAAATTCCCGATGAAATCGATGTCAGAGCAATTCGTAAAAATTTACATCTAACAAGTACTGAATTTGCAGCAAAGTTCGGATTCAGCTCACGAACTCTGCAACACTGGGAACAAGGAAATAGACAACCCCATGGCCCTGCTCGAGTGCTGCTATTCCTACTACAACGCGAGCCCGCCATAATTGAGCACATACTCGCCAACACAAGGACGCGATCCTCCCGGGGTGCGGCAGCTTACAAGCGGAAAGATGGCAGATTTGAATCAATCTAATCAGTTATTGCGCCTATTTAAGTACCAACCTTTAATCACACTAGAAACTGATCAGAAAAATGAAAAGAAAGAATGGCAACGTCGACTAGAAAACGCGCTGAAACAAGAAATATGGCTTAGCCCATTTTCACCTTAAACAATCCTTTCGAAAGAAATTTTAAATACATCATAAAAGTCGTCTCTATCAAGCAAAAATGCTCTGACAGTGAATATAAAATCGAAGTCGAACTCATTAAAGATTTTACTATTTCTGAATATGTATAAAAAAACTGGAGCTCTACCAATGATAGCGTTAATTTAGGTATGCAATTATGAAAGAATATTCCCATCCTCGTTGTTATGCACGTTCCTTATTAAATTGTTCAAAAACAATAATGAAGGAACATTACATTTCTAGTAGCGTTTTATCGCTTATTGGAACTGAATTAGAAATTAGCGGCACACCTTGGCTTAAAGGACAAATAAAAAAATTAACAATAAATAATATTACTTCAAACATTTTATGTGGCAATCATAACAGCCAATTACATAGACTTGACGACTACGCCTTTGATTTTTTTTCATTACTTAAGAAATCAACCACCATGGCAAATACCACAAATAACATTGCTCACGAAAGAACCATTATTTCGGGAAAAAAGATAGAGAGCTGGTTTATAAAACTTTATCTTGGCGCACACTGGAGCGGACAGTTTGGCAAGGATGGCGCCCCATTAAAAACGAAACTTGATCCAGAAAAGTATTTACTAGATAACGTTTTTAATGATATCCCTTTACCTCATGATTTTGGTTTATATCTTGTAAATTTACCAATCATAAAAACTTTTAATGGAATTTCAATTACCTCATATGTTTGCCCAATTGCAAACTCAAAAATTCTAGCAATAACTTGTAGTCTTTTGGGCCTTCCTTTTACAATCTCATTGAGAGAAGCAATACACAATGGAACCGGTAAAATTGATCATGGACAACGACATCCCAGAGGTATTACTTTTGAGAATGGCCAAACAAAATCGGAATTAATTTTTGATTGGACATAAGAATTTTTTCTCAAAATCTTGCGCCGCTTTTGCGCGAATCAACTCTGCTTAGTTGTGATTTACTAGGCATTTGTAACGGACGTCGCGCAATAAAAATTATTATTCAATAAGTTATCATTAAAAGATCGATCTCATAATCCCTTGGCCCTAGGTTCGAGTCCTAGTGGGCCCAGAAATTCATTTTATTTTGTTAACTCAATCTTGCCATGCCCATGCTGGCAAACAACAATATTACTCGTTTTAAAGTCATTTAAAATAATTACTTCGCTTGAATTATAAGCTGCGCAGAATTCTGCTTCAGGATAAGTTGTCGTTGTTACAATTTTTTTACCGGTTTGAATGAAATCAGCCATCACGCTAGCAACATGCAAGAAAGTCGAATCGTTATCAGGTATGGTAATTTCTTGGATGTTTGGCGAACTTTCATCAAACTTTAAGCTAGGACCATCCACACAGGAAGCAGGCGGACTTTTCTTATTACTTTGGATCTTATTACTTTGATTTTTATTATCTGCTGAGGAAAAAGTACAAATTTGAGTCTTTACCAACATATCTACAAATTGATTATTCGCAACAATTGAAATAGTTTTACCGGATGCGGCAAAGGATGTAGTGGCAATCATTGAGCTAGCAATAATTAAAGCTAATTTTTTCATGTATTTTTTCCCGCATGTAATAAATTGTGGCATCATTATTGCTTATGGCTCAATTGTAGTCAAATTTTTTTCTATCCAAGCATCTTAAAAATTTCTAATACAAACAACAAGTTATTTCCAATCTTCCGAGTAGTATATCCAAAATACCAAATATACCCTCAATATAAGATCCAAAACCATTAAACCTATATCGATAATCACGCTCGAAAATTGGACAAGTCCAGGTTAAATATGTATAATTATTGATCTTTGTGTGAAAAAGAGCTCGGAAATATGCATAATTGGAATATTAATCCGCAAACTTTAATGCGAGTTTCAAATCAAGTCTGGATGTATTGGAAAGATTCAGATGGCCGCTATTTAGGTTGCAATGATTTAATGGCTAAATCATTACAACTTTCTTCAGCTAAAGACATAGTTAACAAATTTGATTCTGAACTTGGCATTACCGAAATTGAGGCGGAATATTATCGCCAATGCGATAAACAAGTATTAGAATTTGGAATCCCTTTACAATTTTGTGATACAGCAACTCTATCTCAGAAAAAAATTGAATTTAATGTAATAAAATCCCCTTTATATGAAAACAAGAAACTAATTGGGATCTTAGGATTATCCTATTATTCACCGCAAAATAATTCTAATCAAATAATTATCGATGGCATCGTTCTGAGTCCTCGCGAATCACAAATCCTTAAAGAACTCGTACGCGGCAAATTAACCAAAGAAATTGCACATACTCTTGGCATATCTTTTCGAACTGTCGAAGATTATTTAGCTAATATCAAAAGAAAATTAAATGTTCCTTCTAAATCAAAATTAATAGAAAAAGTTTTTGATCATATCATTTAAACCTAAAGCTAAAAAAATTCTCACATTTATCGCGAACATAATGAAATCTTAGCTAATACTCTGCTCTAAAATCCAAAAGCCAGCGCTCTCGACTAGCATCCTGCAATGAAGCGCCAAAAAAGAAAACATTAATGGCCGCGCAAGTGGCTGCTTAATGTTTGAAGATGCAATTTTACAATAACTCGATACAGTAGTTAACACGGTATTGTTAATAAACAGACGAACAACATACTATTACGCTCATTAACAACACACCGAGACAGTTAACATGTTATCAACCTCTACAACCCCTAGTACAATGTCGCCAGAGAAATTAATAAATAAAAGTAGCGAAAACAAAAATGGTATTTTATGGAAAAACCTAAACGATGAAAAACTAGCAGAAAAAATGCTTAAAGATGGTGCCGATCCCAATTATAAAGTCCCAGATGGATGGTGGAAAGGCTGGACTCCCTTAGCCTATGCCGTTTATAAAAAGAAATTATCACTAGTAAAATTGTTGCTGAATCATGGCGCTGATGCGAATCAGTGCTTTCCGGGAACTTCACGTACATTATTTGATTATAGTTTTGATCAAGTTTATGATCGTGATAGATTTTTAATAAGTGTAGAAGGACGATTTATAATCGAATCAAGTTATGACTACAGAATTCCATTTGCCCTAGTCAAATATAATGCTGAGATTCCGCTAAAAGATGAGAAATCTATAGGCCCAGCGTATGTTTATCGTGTCATTAGATTTTTAAGAATAAATCCATATTTAAAAAAAGATGATAGCATCATTAAAGCAATTGCTAAAAGAACTGAATTCGCACTAAAAATCTTAGAGAAGCATTTTGAATATGCATCTTGGATTTTTACTAATCACTGGGAATGGCAGCAAACCAAACAATTTATTCAATCTATGTCTACAATTCCAAAAGAATTAGCCAATATTTCGGGAAAATTAATTGAAAAAGCCTTAGAACTTAAAGATTGGGAGTTAGCATTTGAATTAATAGAAAAAGGTGGAAAAATCGCTGATATAGAAATT
>JANWKO010000174.1 GCA_025451335.1 Gammaproteobacteria bacterium | reverse complement strand
CGATGTCAATCAAATCGTGCATTATATCTGCAACCTATGGTAAGTAATTTTTTTCGTTTTTGGATTTTGTTAACAACGAGAATGATAACAAAGGACTGGGCAGCGATTCATCGTAAACATCATGCACGAGTTGAAATGGGCGACGATCCTCATAGCCCTCAGGTTAAGGGATTGGCTGCCGTTATGTTGCGAGGTAATGAACTTTATCGCAAAGAACGATGCAATCAAGACACTTTAAATCGCTATGGAGAAGGAACACCTGATGATTGGATTGAACACCAACTTTATACCAAACATAGTATGTTGGGTATCATGATTATGTTGATGTTAAATGTATTATTTTTCGGGCCAATTGGCATGACTATTTGGGCAGCTCAAATGGCTTGGATTCCCATTTTTGGTGGCGTCATTAATGGCATCGGGCACTTTGGCGGCTATCGAAATTATGAGTGTGCAGATGCATCCAGAAATATTTATCCTTTGGCAATATTGATTGGCGGAGAAGAGTTGCATAATAATCATCACACCTTTGGAACTTCGGCGAAATTTTCAGTGAAATGGTGGGAAGTCGATATTGGTTGGTTTCTTATTCGAATGCTGCAAATATTTAAGTTAGCAAAACCTAAACGCACACCACCTAAAGTAAAAACATCACCTGGTAAAAGCGCAGTTGATAGTGATACGATTCGAGCGATAATTACTTATCGATTTCAAGTCATGTCTCGTTACGGCAAAGAAGTGATATTTCCTGTATTACGTGATGAATATCAGCGCACGAATATAATGAGTAAAACATTACTACGACGAGTTCAAAAGCTATTAATACGTGATTCTTCTTTAATTAATCCTGAGAATAAAAAGCAATTAGAGACTGAGCTGCAAAAATATCAATCATTACAAATTGTTTATCAATTGAGGTTGAAATTGCAAAATATTTGGTCGCGCAGTACAGCAACACAAAAAGAGTTAATTGAAGCTTTGCAAGAATGGTGTCAACAAGCTGAAGCAACTGGAATAGAGTATTTGTGTCAATTTGTTAGGCAAATTAAAACCTATGTACCGCAGCATGCATGATTCCATTAACAACCTCTGTGGAACACCAAGGAATCTGATTCCTTGGTGGACCATCTTTTAGCTTAAACATATCTTGAAGCATTTCTGCCAGTTTCTGGCAGCTTATGAGCATGGTTGGCCAAAGTTTGTAATTTAGCTTAAAGTATGCTAGTTTAAAAACCTTTTCACAAAAATAAACTGACTGAGGGGTTGAAGCATGCGTTTAAGCAATGTCTTTTTTTTATTCATGTTGTGTGGCTTATTTACTCAATTTGCTTTCGCCAATAATTCGGAGCAAGATCTTGGAAAAACGTTTAACGACTCGGAAAACGTCTTACGTTATTGGACTCCGGAACGTTTAAAAAATGCTAAACCTAAGCTTTTGCCAACAGTAAATGAGAAAACACTTAGAATCGTTCCAAATGAAATTATCTCGAAACAAAAATCCATAACAACACAAGCTGCGCCACCAACCATCGATATCAAACCTAATCTGACTTCTTTATTTGATGTCTCAAAACAATTACCAAAAATGACTCCCATTCCTAACGATCGGGGTACCTATAAATTAGATTTTTCTAGTTCTCAATTAGTGCCCGTCAGTGCAGATCTATCTTATCCCTACCGCACAGTAGGCAAGTTATTTTTTAGTGATGATTTAGGTTATCAGTATTCCTGTTCTGCATCGGTGATAGCAAATCGAGTCGTAGTCACGGCAGGACATTGCGTTCATGCTGGTACAGCAGAAGGCTATTATAGAAATTTTATCTTTATTCCAGCTTATCGTGATGGAAAGGCGCCGTACCAAGCATGGACGGCTTCATATGCTTTGACAACGAAAGCTTGGATGACTAGTGACTGTCTTGTACCCAATGCAGGCGATTTCGCGGTTCTTCAAATGAACGATAATGTGAACGTTGAGGGTAAGACGATATCCCTTGGAAATGTGACGGGAAAGCTGGGGACTGCGACTAATAAATTAACACCTAACCATCTCCATCATTTAGGGTATCCATGTAATTTTGATCAATGTGAACAAATGCATCAAGTGACAGCGGGGAGTGGACCTGCCATTGCCCCAAATAATGTAGAGTACGGCTCGGATGCGCGAAGTGGTTCAAGCGGTGGTCCTTGGATACAAAATTTTGGTATCGCTTCTGTTGGTCAAGAAGGGGGATTAAATTTTGGTATGAACCAAGTTGTGGCTGTCACCTCTTGGGGGGATTCGAGCCTTGATCCTAAAATTCAGGGAGCATCTAATTTTGATGATACTTTTACTGAGATCTTGAACAAAGTATGCGCTCGTCAGGCTGGTAACTGTTAATGCTTTTTTAGGACATTAATGTATGAGTCAATCTCGATTGCAAGAATTTAAAGAATCAATAATAAAAAATGCAATTAAATATGCGCCTCTTGAGTCTTCAATAAAAATATTGATAGATTTATTTCCTCGCGGTATAGCGCAATTATTTAAACATATGCTAAGACCGCCAACATCAATTGATGATGTTTGGCCTAGTTGGCTACCAACATCGTTTAAATCATGGATTGCATTCCCAGAAGATGATGGGCTTTTTTATGCTAAGGAAATCCAAAAAAACAGCAAAGTAAAAACACTCTCTATACCCATTGAGGGTAAATCGCAACCCTTGAAAGCGTATCAATATACGCCTAGTTTTCAACCGCAAAATGCCAAAGGGAAATGTCTCATTTACTTAAATGGCAATGCGCAAAGTGCGGGTTCCAATTTTATGGGTTATTCTGGCGATATATCTAAGTTAGCCGAAGAGTACGGTTTCACCTGTATTTCAATGGATTATCGTGGTAAGGGAGAAAACAAAATTGATGGAAAATCTTGGACGGAATGTTCTACGTTAGATGATGTCCATGATCAACAAGCGTTAATAAAATTTCTGATTCAGTCTGGCTATAAACCAGAAGATATCACCATCATGGGTTTTTCGTTAGGATCGCAAGTTGCGATATGGACGGCTTTTGATTTTGTCGTTCAGCGCATCGCTCAAAAACTTATTCAAGAACGCATCGTCAGATCGCTTGATGAAAAACATGACGTTTCTTTGTCAGATTTAGTGATGTCAAAAGCTTCAGAAATAGAGGTAATTCGGACTTTGCAATTACTTAGTCAATCAAGTCTCGAATTTGCGGATATGCTTAACTTTTATAAAACAAATGCAAATAGCTTTAGCGATGATTTGGTGCGCTGCATAAATGATTTACTTGAAAAACCTTCAACCAGTCAGGCTATTTTAGAATTTACCGAAAATAAGATTAAATCGATAGCCTCGAAAACAGAGATAAACCGATCTCTACAAGATTTTTTCATTAAGCAATGTGCTTATGAAAAATTGAATGTCATTAGTTGGAATGGCTTTGCTCAATTAAAAGATTTTAATCATGTTTATGAAAAAGTTCTTAAAGAAATGTTTCAAAGCTACGATATTGATAAAAATTTAAAATTAGATTTCTTCACTTTATCACTCGTGTTTCGAGATCTAGATCTTATTCCAAAATATTTTCAAATCGAAGACGGTGCAGCTTTTCTCCCTCGTTGCAAAATGTTTCGCGTAAAAAATGATCAAATGATTCCTGGCGATGGTCCTCCTGACTTGAAAGAGCCTTCACTGGTTAAAACCGTATTACAGCGTTATCCAGAATTAAAAAAAGAAGAACGCGCGATATGCATGTCAAGCTCTAATACATTTGACTCACATTGTGAAAGTCCTCCGTCTACCTATTTTAATGAAGCTGTTCCTAACTTAACTGGTGATAAGATTATTGCTTCGATCGTTACGCAATTACCTATTGCCTTGCATGATGTAGACAGTGAAGAAGCGCGCTCGTTTGTTACGATTCATGACGAAAGATTAAAAAGATATTCAGGGCCAAGTGAGGTTAAATCCTTGCCTACTGAGCAAAAAGATAGTTCACACCAATTTTTTGGACGCAATAGAAAAAGAAAAATTGAAACTAAAATTGTAAGCGGACCGAAAAGAGAAAAGGTTTTTTGATCAAAGATTAATTGTATAGCTTATCTGAGTCTTGTTTTTTTATATTTGATACGGGCTGTTGAAAATTCGCTTAGCAAATTGTCAACAAACCTTAGTAAACGGCTAAGATAGGTGAATTGTTTAATAGGGAGTTTATTTGTGGAATATTTAATTAAGTCTTGTTCAGCTATTATTACAAGTTTGCTGTTGGCTACAAATTCGAGTTTTGCACAAGAAATACATGCGCAAAATGCAACATCAAAACTGCCGCAAGCAATTACAGAACAAATCGCAAATAGTAAAACAATACTTCGGCAGGCTGTTCCTAGCTGTTTTAATAAATCGCAATTTTTTAAATTTATAAATAGTTATTCAGGAAGCCAATTTGGAATTTACGCGGATTCATTGAATTTTGATGTCATTTCCAATATGAATAAGATACAAGACCTTGGTCAAGGAGAATCACAACTATTTGCAAACACGTTCTCTGCTAATAATCAAGCCGTACGCACGGGGGTAGCTTATTGGTACAAAGATAAAAAACATATTGAGCCACTCTGCGGCATTACATTTTCATGTCAATGTAATGAAGCAATTGGTTGTTTTACTGAGGTTATTATTAATGGTGCATATTGTAAAATTCTTGGCGATGGAATTGAAACTGATCCTTATGTTTTTGCTTTTATAGCTAAGACAGATTCTTAGTAAACATGACTCGAAATTTTGTAGTAAAACCTGGAATGGTGGTCTCTAATGCCTGTCTAGTTATTTACACGAAAAATAAATTTCAAATGTTTTTGCAACTAAGACAGAAGCAGGTAAGTTTAATTCTTGTGGATGATTTTTTAAATATTTTACAACGACAGCGATGGGGCCGCGCATATCGTTATCGGATGGCAAACAATATTCTTTTTTTGCATTTAACGGATGTAGAGTTTCATTAGCGCTCATGACGTAGCCTTCGCAAATACCAGCTTTTATTCCTTGCAAATATTCTGTTTCAGTTTTTACGGAGCCAAAATTCTTATCAAAAATATCCAAAGCCACTTTGCAATTGTCGAACAATTCCTGCCCTGTTAAATGATTCATGGCATGACATGGATTCGATGTTAATAAAAAAGGAAAAATGAATAAACAGAATGCAAAGTAGAATTTTTTTACCATGAGCTAAAAACTTCCTTAAATGAACACTTGATTATATGAATTAGGTATATTGGAATTATTCATATCAGAAGAATTATTTTGGTCCACATCAGCTTTTTGAATTTGACTCACAGTCGATGTGTGCTTTTGATTGCTTGCAATATTTTGCGGGTATGGGTTAGTTAAAATTGGATAATAAATGATGATTGCTGTCATTGTTAAAATAGAAATTACAGATACTAAGCAAATATCTATCCAATGGAATTTCAGCTTATATTTTTTTGTTGGTTTAGCTGGAATATTTATTTGTTCATGCTGTGATTTCTGCAGTGCTTTGTGAATAATGCTCACAGTACAATATCTCCTTTGCACAATTTTCAATGATTGTATCATCAATTCGGTGGGTTTCTGTCACAAATCCTGCTAATAAAGCGCGATCGCATAAGATATTGATAGTGCGCGGAGAACCTTTTGAATAACGAAAAATGGCTTCAATAGCAGATTCAGTAAATATTAGATTACAGGCGGATTCCGATTTATGTAGAGCCTTATTGAGACGATGAGTGATGTAATATGAAACATCATTTTTTTCTAAAGGTTGAATGTGATAATGAACAGAAATTCTTTGACGTAATTGCCGTAATTCGGGAAATTGCAATTTGACATTCAATTCAGGTTGGCCAACCAAAACAATATTCATTAATTTTGCTTTTTCAGTTTCAAGATTAGATAAAAGACGTAATTGTTCTAATTGTTCGATACTTAATTTTTGTGCTTCATCAATCATAATAACAGTAGAATGTCCTTTTTCTATTTGTTTAAGTAAAAATTTGGTTAGTGCAAGTATTAATCCTTTTTTTGATTTGTCGCGAGTCGAAATCTTTAATTCTATGAGAATCATTTCTAGCAACTCGAGATCAGTAAAATTGAGATTTTGAATTAATATGATGTTATTTTTTTTATCAGCTTTTTTTAATATCTTGCGACAGAGTGTAGTTTTACCTGTCCCAACTTCTCCAGTTAAGATAATAATTCCTTTGCGTTGTTCAAATCCGTATACGAGGTTAGATAAAGCTTCTCGATGAGATTTGCTGGAAAAGAAAAAATCAGGATCGGCGGTAATATTAAATGGATTTTCTTTTAATCGATAAAAATTGTTATACATAGACGGCTTCCATGTTGTCTAGCTACTATTGAATCGTAAGATGTAGGATTATACCACTAATGGTTAGAAATGAGTCAAGAACAACTTTTACGCTTATATTAGAGTATAAATCAGTTTGACCTTTAATTTAATCAATAACTTAGCGTAAAGATCTAAATTGATGATAACTTAATCAACAACCTTGATATGCGTCCAGTATGTTAATATTAATTAAAGAGGTGAACAACAGGAGCTGGTAAGTATGGTCGATCTTGCTCAGCGTCAAAAACTTATCCTTAATATTCCATGTTTTTCCAATTTGCTACCGAACCAAGCAATGGAGTTAGCGGAGCTCATGGAAGAGGTAAATGTGGAAAAAGAAGAAGTAATTGTATCTGAGAACGATGTAGTTGATTCAGTTTACTTAATTTTAAAAGGTCAGGCTGAAGTCACCCAGGAGCGAGGTAAAAGCAATGAATATCAGTTGATTGCTACATTAGGTGAAGGAGAATGGATTGGTCTAAATGAATTAGGATTTTTTTCTACAACCGGATTGCGTACTGCTACTGTAACAGCAACCTCAAATATGAATTTGTTGCGTTTGACAATTTCTAATTTTAATCAATTTTTACAACATTATCCTTTTCTAAATAAAGAAATGGCCAGATCAACAAACCAAATGTTGCAACTCAAATTTATTAAACAAGCGGCTCCTTTTATCCAATTTTCTAAGGGACATGTCCAATCAATAATGAAGCGAATAAAAGAAAATAAGGTTCCGGCGCGTAAAATTATTTTCCGTGAAGGAGAATATGGCGATAGATGTTATCTAATTTGTTCTGGAAAAATTGAAATATTTATTACGGACGATGAAGGTGAAAATCATGTTTTGGCAGAGCTTGAAGCACCGTCAATGTTTGGCGAATTAGCTTTACTTACTTCCGCACCGAGAAATGCAAGTGCTAGAGCGCTAGTACCATCGGAGCTTTTGGAGTTAAAAAAAGAAGATTTTATTGAATTAATTTCTGATCAGAGAGAAGCCGATGCTATCACTTCACTCATGTTAGAACGAGAACGTCTTATATTTAATAAAAAAGTTATTGTTCAACAACGACAGACGGATGATGGCGAAGTGCTCATCATGTTGAAAAATCCAACTCAAAATACATACTATCAATTTTCGAAAGAAGGCTGGTTTGTCTGTCAGCAAATGAATGGTAATCAAACCTTGCAAGAAATTTCAAAGATGTTTAAAAAAGTCTATCCTGAATTCCCTTCCGATTACGTTTATCAACTTTGTGTGGATCTAGTAAAAGGTGGTTTTGCAAAATACTCCATGGATGAAAAAACTCAAATTTCTCGTATTTCTGTTATGAATTATGATAATCATGGCTTTCAAGAAACATCAGGCGAACGATTTGAAGATTGTTTTCCGATTAAAAAAGAAAGTGGAATAACTTGGGTGAATATAGAGGGATTAAATAATCCAGAGTTAATTGTTAAATTAGCTAAACAATATCGCTTACATCCTTTGACTGTTGAAGATATTCTTAATGTTGACCAAAGACCAAAAGTTGAAACATTTGGCCATTATGTTTTTATCACTTTAAAAGCACTTACTTGGCAAAAGAAACATCATCGGTTTCAGACAAAACAAATTAGCTTTGTGTTAGGGAAAGATTTTGTTATTTCTTTTGCAGAACATGAATTATTTACTTCAATTAGAGAAAGTTTACATCTTAGAGAAAGCCATTACATGAGAGAACAAGGAGCTGATTATCTTATTTATAAATTAATGACCACCATTGTTGAAAAATATTTCATTGTGTTGGAAGAAATGGGCGAATATATCGAAACAATTGAAGAATTGATTTTAAAAGCTCCTACACCTAAACAAGCACGCAATCTTTATAAATTCAAACGCCAAATGCTTTTATTGCGTAAAGCTATATGGCCGGTACGTGAAGTTGTGAGCCGTTTGTTGTATTTGAATGAGGAATATATTAGAAGTTCAACGTCGTTGTATTTTAGAGACTTGTATGATCATGTTGCCCAAGCTATCGATACCCTGGAAACATTTCGCGATATGATGGCCGGAATGTTGGATGTTTATCTATCAAGTTTATCGATGCGTACAAACGATATAATGAAAATCCTTACCATTATTTCAACAATTTTTATCCCTGTAACAGCGATCGCCAGTATATTTGGAATGAACTTTGTGAACATGCCTGAATTACACTGGAGATGGGGATTTTTTGGGGCTCTTTCTATTATGTTTTCAATTGCTGTAGTTATGTTAGTATATTTCAAGCGTAAGCACTGGATATAAAGTATGCCCGCAAGGTATATAAATAAAGAAAAATTTGCTAAAGTAGATCTTCAATAATTATCAAATTATCAATATTAGGAATGCAAATGTCGTCGATTTTGTTGGTTATTGCACTAACCACCTGTATTTTTCTTGTTCTGATTTTGGTTGAGTTTTTCTTGGGTTTTAAAAAAATCAAAAACTTGTCCATGCAATCCATTTTGCCTGCTTCGCAATTACCTTCTGTTTCTGTCATATTGAGTGTTTTGAATGAAGAGAATAATATTGAAAATGTTTTAACTTCTTTGGTTAATTTGGATTATCCTAATTTAGAAGTCATTGCGGTTAATGATAGATCAACAGATAAAACTCCGGAAATTTTGGAGAGTTTGCAAAAAAAATATTCTCGTCTTCGCGTTCTCCACATTAAAGAGTTACCACAAGGATGGTTTGGTAAAAATCACGCATTATATTTTGCGGCGCAAGAGGCCAAAGGGGATTGGCTATTGTTTACGGATGCCGATGTTACGATGAAAAGTGACACATTATATAGAACAATGAGTTACGCCTTAGAACATAAAGTAGATCATTTGACAGTACATGAGCAACATTATAGAGAGCAATTTTGGCTCAAAATTTTATTGTTAGGGAATTATGTTAGTTACAGCATGGTAATGAAACCTTGGCGAATTCGTTATTCATGGAGTAAAAAATCCTTAGGACGGGGTGCTTTCAATCTTATTAATAAAGAATCTTATCAAAAATGCGGTGGTCATAAAACTATCGCCATGGAATGTTTAGACGATTTGAAATTGGGAGAGTTATTAAAAAAGAATGGCTGCCATCAAGACATTGCAAATGGACACGATTTTGTTGAATTTAAATGGTATAACTCATTAAGAGACATGATTAATGGATTAGAGAAAAATGGTTTTGCTTATTATAATTATCAAGTTATCCCTACGCTTCGTGATATCTGCTTTGCATTAATCTTTTTCATTTGGCCAGTTATTTCAGCAATAAGTATGTCAGGATGGGTGGAATGGCTAAACATTATCAATGTTGGATTGACATTAGTCATTAATGCATATGTCGCAAAACAATTTCGCTTACAAAAACGTTATGCAATTTTTTATCCGATCGCAATTATTATTTTGCTTTATACAGTATTCAATTCCATGCTTAGAACATACCGAAATAATGGAGTGATATGGCGCGGGACGTATTATTCATTAGAGGTATTAAAAAACAAATAGGCCCTATATTTCTACTAACATTATTTTTTAAGTTTTTTATGATTTCCATTAGGTGTTATTTCTTCGAATGTTCCACGGTTTACAATGACTCGAGCTGCAACCATGGAATTGACCAGATGTTTTTTTACTAATTCATTTAAATATTGATCCAAAGTGCACATACCTTTATCACCACTGGTTTGCATAGTTGATTCCATATGCGCGATCATATCTTGGCGTATAAAATGTCTTATCGCTGGAGTAGCTAGCATAATTTCAAAAGCGGCAACGCGGCCTCCCATGATTTTTTTTACCAAAGTTTGTGAAATGACGGCTTGCAAGGTATCAGCCAGCAAACTTCTTACCATATTTTTCTCTTCCCAAGGAAATACATCAATAAAGCGACTAATGGCCAGGGGCGCTGTACTGGAGTGCAAAGTAGCCAATACTAAGTGACCTGTTTCTGCGGCAGTTAATGCTAATCTCATCGTTTCTAAGTCACGTAATTCACCGAGTAAAATAACGTCTGGATCTTGTCTTAATGCGGCTCGTAATGCGGTGGCATAATCAGGAGTATCCCGGCCTACTTGAATTTGATTGAAAATTGAAGTTTTACTGCGATGGGTAAATTCAATAGGATCTTCAATGGTAATAATATTACATGCTTGAAATGTATTAATATAATCAATCATTGCAGCGAGAGATGTGCTTTTACCCGAGCCCGTGGGTCCTGTGACTAAAATTAATCCATGTGATAAAACTAATAATGATTTAATAATTAAAGGTAAGCCTAATTCATCAAACGTGGGTACTTTTTCTGGAATAATACGAAAAACAGCGGCAATACCACGTAATTGATGCAATATATTTATCCTAAAATTCCCTAATTTGGGAATATAAAGTGCCATTTCAAATACTAAATTTGTTTCAAAAGTTAATTGTTGCGATTTGGTCATGACATTATAAATGAGGCGCTTAGTTTCCTCTGAAGATAATGGGGTGAAATCCTTAATTGGCGCGAGTACTCCATCAATGCGTAAAAGCGGGGGTAATTCGGGAAGAAGATGCAAATCAGATGCTCCTTTTTTAACGCTCAATTCCAATAAACTTTGTATCTCCATTACGGTCTCCTGATTCGTATACCACCCTATCTTACGAAAACTGAGCATGAAAAAATAGAGCAAGAAGTATGAATATAAGAATATGAATTTATTAAGTTTATTTTATATTTTGCGTATGAAGAAGCGAGTATAATAAAAAATAAGAACTATTTTAAAGGAGTGGGCTATGAGAAATAGACTTTTTAGTTTACTTATCGGTGTTATCGTTAGCTTATGCTTAACTTTTTCTGTTAATGCAGAAGCAAGATACTGCAAATGGGTTCCAGCTCATTGGTCCCATGGGCACCATATACCAGCTCATAAGGTGTGTTATTCACATAGACACTGTAGGTGGGTTAAAGGACACTGGTATCATGGCGTATGGCATCCTTCTCATAAGGTATGCTGGCATTAATACGAAGGTTGGAGCGGGGTCAGAGCTATGTTTGGGGCAGCTGGCATAGCTCTGACCCTAGCTTTAAGCCTTTTTGAGTTAGCTGAATCTATAAAATCCCGAATTTGCAATTTTGATACAATCAAGTACTATATGGCCCTCTTTTACAAAACGTCAAAAGTGCTTTTTTAAAAAATAATGTTCATTAAGTGAGTGGGAATATAAAAGAATGCAAAATAGCCTATTTTATAGTTTGGGTAAGTTAATTTACCATTGTCGTTGGTTAATAATTGTGCTGTGGCTGATTCTTTTCATAGCTTGTATTCCTATGGCGCCAAAATTTCTAGAACCTTTTAAAGCGATAGGCTTTAATGATCCGCAATCTGAAAGCGAAAAGGCCAATGATATTTTAAATAAAAAATTGGGCTATAGTTATGACCGATTTTTAGTCATGTATTCCAGTCATGCGTTGACAACAGAAGATCCTAGATTTCTTAAAGAAGTGCGTCATTCT
>JANWKO010000173.1 GCA_025451335.1 Gammaproteobacteria bacterium | reverse complement strand
CCTACTAACGAAGTGACTCCTTTTTTGGTAGTTACACTGACGTCTAATCCATTTTGATTATAAATAGATATTTTGTCTTTTACATCTTGTGTAATTTTAGAATCACTTGTTGAACCTGCGAATACATTATTGCAAATTAAAATTATTGATATAAACAAGGTGTATTCGATTCTATTTTTTAATTTAAACATGGTGAAATCCTTCGTGAAATAGAAAAATAAATTTTGTTGCTATTATTTCAGTTAGTGGATATAAGATGCCTCCTGAAAGTATGTCAAGCTGTATTTTCATCGTTTGGTTGGATAAAAGAACCAGAATCTATCAAATCTTTCATAGGTAAGGAGGTTGTTAATAATTTAATTGGTTTAATCGTCACACTCTTGCAAGCAAAACCCAACGCCCTTTTATCAGTACTCTGACTTATATCACAAGGTCGAGCAGTTTCAGATAACGAAAAACATAGTTCAATTAATGAATGATTTTGATGAAAAAAGCTTTTTAAAATAATTCCTTCAAAAACAAAACCGTCTTGAGGATGCGGATAATGAATAAGTGCTACAGGATGTTGATTAACAATAAGTGATATTTTATTTTGAAATTCAGCTACAACAGAATTAATAACGTGAAATGAAATCAACATATCATCCAGTTGTCGTATAGAGAAAACTAATGAAGACTGATTGTCGCTAGTCCAACAAAACACATTAGGGGAGTCTCCCTCTCTAAGATGCCATCCTTCACCTATAATCCTATTATCAAATGAAAAATCAACAATATCAGATACTGGAAGGGATTCAATTATATTTATTTTATGTTGTTCACGATTCATTACGATACGAGTTCGAGATTTATCTTCAATAATTTTCAGAGCTTCTTGATAAAGTATAATATCTAACTGATTCAATTCTATTGCAAGATCAAGTGCTTTAGGAGAAAGGTCATCAATTTTTGTTCGTTTAGGAGCAGCATTTAATTTAGATTTTTTATTTGGAGGTAACCATCTAAATTGTTGGCATAAGAGATCAAATGATTTATCGAACTGTTCAGTAATGCCAATAAATGCGCAATCATGAATTCTTTCAATAGCAAGATTTAGCAATTGATCAAGAGGTATATCTTTTTGCTGTCCGAAAGGCAGCAAATAAATATATTCATCGGAAATATTGTCTATAGATTCAAACGTGAAATCACTTTTAAAGTAAAGATCTGAACAAAAATAACGTGTTTGCATGTTTGTGATATTTTTCTGAGCTAGGGTTTTAAGAAAATCATCGAAACTGGACCACTGTTTCGACAAAAAAGGAAAAGAAACAATATCTCTAGAAATATGATCATATTCTGAGAGTAGCCGTTCTAAAGGATGCCGCAAAAAGACAATCGATTCGATTTCCTCCATCGGAAAATAGAGCCTTGGTATCCAACCAAGATGGCCACGAAATAGAAAATATTTTTGAATTTTCTCCTGACCTAAATTCTTAAACAAATGTTCCTGATTTGCCCAGGATGGTGAGCGATATAGAAAATAGGATGGACATATTTCATCAGTTTTAAATTGTTGATCCAAAAAATGACTCAGCGATATCCCGCCCGCCTTAGGAATATGCATGAAATGAAATCTTTTTCTGCCTTGCATATGGCTTATCCTTGAATATCTTTCTTGCCTACAACAACATGAACATTAATATTAATTAATTTCCGATGGCAAAAAAAGATTTTTTTAAAAAAACTTACTAAACAACTATTCGTATTGGATTATTTCTCATGACTATATAGTTTGTAATATTAGTTCCAATGAACTACATTTTAAAATTTTTTTTTGATTGAATCGATTGTTCTCCGCTTAAATAAAATGGCATAGCATTCGGCATAGTATACGATTCACCATTTTTTTTATGCCCATCAAAAGCCAGATAGTCTCCATGCTCAATAATTTGTCCTTTACCTAACAAAATGCAGCAAGCAGCGCCGAACATCGAATGTGAAAACATTAATATTTTTTTTCCACTATATTTGATATTTAGCTCTTGCAAAGTTTTTTGAGCTCTAAGCAAGACTTCACAAAAATTCTCCGCTTCTTGGTGGACGCCATCACCATTTTTGCCGGAATGTTTGATGAGTGCATGTTGATTGCGATAAAATAAGTGTGATGAGTCATCTGGTTTAAAATCAGAAATACGGCGATTATCCCAAGAACCAAATGACATTTCTTTGATATCATCTAGTGGAAAATAGTAATTTTCCAAATTATTTCGTTTTACAAAAGGCAAGCCAGTTTCTTTTGCCCTTGATAAGGGGCTATAAAATATTACATCTGGTAACCAACCATTTTGAATAAACTGTTCTAATTTTAAGGCCACTTCTAATGCTTGTTGTTTACCATATTCTGTTAGTTGGTTTATTTCAGTATCAACATATCCTTGAAAAATTCTATTTTCTCGATTTTTTCTATTTGACTTAACCATATCATGGTCAATTTTTCCTTCGTAAGTAACTTGTCCACAATTCCCAAAAGTCTCACCATGTCGAACAAAAATTAATTCAAAATTTAATTTTAATGGGGTAACAGATTTTTCATAAAATAAATGTCCATCTTCAGTATCTAATTTAATTCCTAAAAATTGTAATTTTTTTTGCAATTGCAAATTAATTGTTTTTTCATCAGATTGTTTATTTATATAATCTTTACATTCTCGTTTTAACATAATTTTTTCTCAATATAAATTTATAAAAATACTAATTTTTCTTTGTAACTAGGTATTTATGTTGCATGCTATCTGATTTCTCGTGTGGAAGTAGTTTTGCTGAAAATTTAGATTCATTTATTGATTTCCTGGAAAATAAAGAATGAATTGATAAAACATCTTTTTTTTCATGGTAAGAAACATCAAATAATTTACCCATGGATTTTTTTGGTGAGTATAAATCTGTCGAAGAAAATGGTTTCTCTTGTTGTTTCTCGTAATAGTGCTCAAGTAATGTAATGTGATTCAGTATGCTATCAATTAATATTCTGTCACGATCTGGGTCTAGTCCAGAATAATTACCGTTGGGAGCGGGTCCTTTATAACATAAAACAGCTTCATAAGATTTTTCATTTTGTTCATATATCTCAAGGATTCTTTTACATCCCGGATTTTCTGGATCGATTCTTTTAACCGCGTATAAGATTGCGGCTGCCACACCCATTTCGAGTGACGGTGTTGGAATCTCTAAATTGTGCATTTGACAAAGTTCAATTGTACCCCTAATCCGTCCACCAGTATCAAGCTTGCGCATAGGATCACGTCCAACTCTTACCACGGTATCATCCATACTCGCTTTGCAACGCTCAAAAAAAAGGTTCTTCAAAAATTCAAGTTCATCAACACTAATATCGGGATACGCTGTTCTTAAAACAGGGCCGATTTCCTTTTCCATCATTTTTTCAATAAGTTGAATCATGCCTGGATGATTGATGGCTTCGGCTATGGTTGTATAACCTAATAGCGCACCAAGCCATGCGATGATGGCATGTGGCCCATTAATATATTTATTTTTAATTGCTTCAAGCTGACCTAAATCTTTAACAGCTTGAGCAGCTGGAAATCGTAAGCTTTCTGGCAATGTTTTGGGAATATAAAGAGCAAAATTATCTTCTGCATTATATAGATTAAATTTTAGATTAAACTTTGCTATAGCTTCAGAAAGTTTGTCAGGGGACTCTAGAATAATATCAACTTGCTTACTTAACGTTTTTGCGCCATCAATAAAATCATAACTCATGCAAGACACTAATTGTCTTTTTAACTGTTTTTTTAAAACATCAAAAGTTATTTTATTTACAATTCTATCCACAACAGTCGGTATAAATTGAATCTTTGATAGAATCGTTGCCACTTCATCAGGACTGTCAGTAAGTAACAATAATTCTTTGGAAACTTTTTCTTGAACAAATTGCTCGCACTTTGGAATATTCATCAAAACTAAAATTTTTAATCCCGATCCATCTTTTTTATATCGGGCCAATAATCCTTTTGCGATGTTTTTTGCTGAACTTGCTAAAACGCCTGGAGTTAAACATATAGCAAGTATATTTGCACTTACATATAATTGTTCAATGTCTTTTTCTTCTCTTGAAATCATGCTGACATTTTTGACTCGTGTTACTTTAATATTCGTTGACGTTCCATGTTGTAGCCATAGTTGATGAGTGCTGTTAATGAGATTATTAAGAAATTTATCGTTCGAAGTTGCAATTACTTTATACTCAAAAGGACTCTGCGAAACGACATCTGCCATCAAACCTAAACCAATGTTGCCTCCGCCGTGTATAGCAAATATTCTTTTTTTATTTCTATTTATACGTAATTGAATTTGCTGTTGGTGAAATTTGATATTTTTAGGTATATCTTTTTTAAATGGTAAATTAATCTCTAAATTAGTTAAGGTTGTGTTTATAGCGGTTGCTTGATTTAAAATAAATAAAACATCTTCTGCATTTTCTTTAGAAAGACAAGGTAACTTTAAATTTTCAAGGAAGCCCGTGTTTTTAATTATTTTTGCAAGATATTTATAATCTTTGTATGTTAACTTTTCTGCGGATAAGTCTAGAGTGGAGCCACTCTTTGGATTGTTTAAATCATTATCCATATATTTTTTAATGCGAGAATTCATAATTTACTCCTCCGAGAAGTTAATTTTTATATTCATCGGTATTATATTTATGGCAATAAGTACTTGACAATCAATATATTTTACATACATTGTCAAACATAATTTGACAATGAAAATTTATTGAACAATTGAGATTGTGTTTTTTTATTTGATTTTTAAACAAGTAACAAAAAAATCGATGATGCATAAGTTGTTTTAGACTAGGTACCAGCCTTCCATAACTCTGTTTGACATCTAACGGTATCATTTAATGATTGAAATTTCGTGTGATGCTCACGTAACCATTTTGCTCCATTTTCCTTATTACTAACGGCTTTACAAATTTGATCTAGTATATTTTCACAATTGAATTGAACTGCATAATTTCGTAATTGATTGCAAGTTTGAATGATATCTTTGGCAAGAGTTATTTGTACGCGTTCAATTGGATCAATAAATAAAGCTTCAAGGCCAAATCGAGCTGCGCGAAAACGATTAACAGCATAAGTTAAATAAATATCACGAGACAGATTTATTTTATTATCAAGTAACCATATCACCAGTAGTTGTGCATAAGCTGCAAGTTCAGCCGCCTTATGCACAGTAAGAGGAGTATCACAAATGCGTAGTTCAATTGTCCCATACTCTGGTTTTGGTCGAATATCCCAATAAAAGTCTTTTATACTTTTTACTATACCAAGGTCTGACAAATTACAAAAATAATCGTCAAATTCATCCCATGCTAAAATCCAAGGTGGCGTCCCACTAAGAGGAAATGCACTGATGACAGTTAAACGAGAACAGTCAAAAACAGTATCGACACTTTGATGAAAAGGTGACGCTGCTGATAATGCGATAAATTGGGGGATATATCTTGCCATTGCATGGCACAAATAGAGTGCATCATCGCCATTTTGGCAACCTATATGAATATGCTGTCCAAATACAGTAAATTGTTTAGCTAAATAACCATATTGTTCTGAAGTATTGGTAAATCGTTCGGTAGGAAAAATTCTTTGTGCATTCCATTGTTGAAATGGATGCGCTCCTCCACCACAAATCCCTATATGGGTTTTAGCGGCTTGTTCTGTTAGCGTATTTTTTATTGTAAGTAGCTCTTTCAATAATGAATCATGAGATTTATGGATAGAGGAATTAATCTCAATCATGGATTGTGTGATTTCAGGTTTTATTTCGCCTGGAATTTTGATTTCAGATAAACGGCGAAGGAAATCTTTTGCTTCCATTGTCAAATTGAAATTTTGTAAATTTACGAGTTGTAATTCAAGCTCGACGCCCACTGTATTCGAGGGATTTCCTTTGAAGGCCGTTAAACTCATTTCTACCTCGTTTAAAGTTAATTTTAAGAATGGCTTCATCTGCTTTAATAAATGCTAATTGTGTTGCTATTGGACCGATTACATTTAACATGGCAACAGAAGTTGCAACTAGCGTCATGAGTTGATAACCCAAATTTGAATTAAAATCTATTACCAAGTGTGACATACCTATTGCAAGTCCTGACATGGGTGTAAGAGCTAAACAAATTAACCAAGTTTGTGATTTTGTCAGATTGCTCATTTTCGCAAATAAATGAACACCACAACTTTTTGCCAGGGTACGTACAATTATAAAGGTACAAACAACCCCAGTTGCTTGCCATAGACCTTTGAGTTGTAAATGAATGCCTGTGATAACAAATAGTAAAATAAAAAATAATTTTGCTATTAGACCAAAATCTATTTCAATCAACACATGATTACGATCAAAATTTCGAGCTGCAACACCTAAAGTGAAGAGGGCCAGCATGGATGAAAGATTAATGGCATTAGAAAAACCAATAGCAAAAATAACGACTGCAACAAAAAGTACAAATTGATTTTCTTTTCGTTTTCCAATAAATTTTGCTATACATATCGTTAAAATAAACATCAATATACCAAATACAATAGAGCCAAATAATCGATAACTGGTATGCATTAGTAAATAATGGTGAGACGTATCAGTTTGAGTAAAAGGTAAAAGTATTGTAAAAAGGATTAATGCAAATAAGTTATTGAGACTTGTTAAAATTAAAGTTCGTCTTGTGACGGGGCCTTCAGATGATAAATCATTGGCAATCATCATAACAACAGCAGGAGATGTCGAAACAGCAATGGTTGCTGCGATTGCAGCATGTAAAAGAGGAAAATGAAATAAATAAAGAGCAACAAATACAAAAAAGAATGTTAAGAGCGATTCAGAAAACGATGTTATAAAAATTCCTCGATCATGACGTAGCCAAGTGAAATTTAAATGTCGACCCAGATCAAACAGAATAAGTCCAAGAGAAATGTCAACAAAAAGACGTGTGTAGGCGAATAGAGAAGGAGTGACAATATTAAAAACACTTGGGCCTACTAAAAAACCGACCATGAGATACCCAGAGATTTTCGGTAATATCTTGCTTCGACTGACAATTTCGCCACTGACAATACCCAAAATTAACGTCAGGCCAAATAGCGCTATTGCATTTAATGATAAAGGGAAATGTGGTAGAAAATTCATAAATCACCATCTTTTTTTTGATTTTGTCGTTTACTTGAATAAAAATTATAAAGATGATATTCAATTTAGACAGTAAATATGTAAAAATAACCTCTTGTGTATTAATTTTTCATAAAATTGTTACAACCCGAGTAGCTATAAAAATCGGACAATGGTTCAAAGCAGTTATTATTGTAACCTAATAATCTTAATAATTATATAAGATAAAAATTATGAAATTATCTCACAATCCGATACTCAATTGGTTGATTTTAACGGGGCTCGCTTTCTGTGTTGGCATTATTGGCAGTATTGCAGCAATCGTATTTCTTGGTGTGATTGCATTTTTTCATAATCTATTTTTTTTACATTCTGTAAATTTATTTTATCAAGAAACATGGCACACTCCATCGAGCATGCTTGGTATTTTAACGATGGATTATGATCGGTTTGCAAAAGAAATCGCTTTGACTAGTCTTAGAACTTGAGGAAGGTGAAGATTGTTCACTATCACTGTCAGATTGTGAATCCCCTGAAATTGATCTCTTAAAAATCGTTTCAAGTCCGGGGCAACAATGAAAACGAACTCTAGCTTGTTTAACAGGGCTTTGTTCATCACTTATAGATTGAATTGATCTATTAAAAAAAGACATCAATGGCAATTTTGAGTCCGGCGAATTATCTGAACTGCTGTCACTACCATTCGATAAAGTATTATAAGGTGTGGTCGGTCTTGGAATAGAATCTTCATTATCATGACCACTAAGATCGAGTTTCAGAAGTTTATGTAATGGATTCGCCGCACTTTCTAAAGCATCATGATTAAAATAAAAATGATTCTCAACGCACTCATATACTTCATTTTTATCTTTTTCATTTATCAATTCTAAGTCTAAATATTTTAATAATTGATTACACTGCTCTAATATTAAAACAATCAAGGCCTTTCTTTGTTGGAAAAGATGTTTAGGATATTGATAATCTAGATTATCATTAAAAAAATCCAAAACTTCAGAAATAATTGTTAAAAGAAGGATTTTTTTATTTTTAGAGATATACTCTTTGAACTCTTGAGAATTTTTTGCTGTGTCCAAAAATAATGTTTGTCTTGATGCTATATATTGATGCTCTTGAGATTTATATCCATGAGTTTCAATCAATGCATGTACAATATCTGATATGAGAAACATTTTAAATGCTGAATAATTCCATTCTTGATCATGTTCTTTTTGATTGTATTTTGCTTTTTGATAACAAGGCTTAAAATCACCTAAGTGTTCTTTTTTATTTTTCATCATATTGTGAGCAACTTTATCAAAATTTATTTGAATGGGATTTCCCATTTTATCAAAAATAATAAAGTCCTTTTGCCCAAAAAAATAATTTACAAATTGAAGACTTCCCAATCCTTTAGGAAATTTCATTTCTCGCTTCTTTTCATCTGTTTGTGATATTTTAGTTTTCTTAGAGTAAATCTCATCTAAATCAAAGGGAAGCTTTTGAGGATCAAAAACTTCATCTATATTTATTAGCGTTGCATCAAACATTGGTACAGGATTAAAAGTTGGTGTCTACAGTTTTGCTTTTTGAATTTCTTCGAAAGATACTTTTTTTGACATGATAT
>JANWKO010000172.1 GCA_025451335.1 Gammaproteobacteria bacterium | reverse complement strand
CATCCGCAAATATTTGCGCTGGAATACGTTGGTTGTTTAGAAAAAAAGTAATTGCCGATTCAAAATTAGGACGTCAAGCTACATGGATTGAAGCTGTCGCAGAATACAAAGGAGTCTTAAATCAAAATCCACCTCCAGTAGTAATGGAAAGATTTTTACATCATTATTTATGCATAATTAATGGCTGCTAATTATGAAAAAATCTCTTTTCTTAATGTTAGCATTTTTTTTATTGCCATTATCTATGGTTTTTGCAATTAACCAAGAAAGTTCAAAGAAATACCCTTACCAATTACTCACAAACGATTACGGCATCTTAAATGAATCAAACTTAAAAAGATATGCAGAAGAGGTCAACATAGAACCATTTACAGGAAAATTTAATGGGCTTGATTATTGGCAATGTTACCCAACAAAACATGTAACAGTGTGGTATGAAAAAGGAAGTTACGATCTAGACGAAAAAATAACTCATGGTAGCCCATACATACGAATCAAAACAAATTCAACTACGACATACGACTATGTTTTGCGTCGAGCTTTTTCACTAGACTATGCTCAAAATAAAGTAAAAAAATGGAAGCAACTAATGAAAAACCAGCAATTTGTTTGCATCGGTGGTAGCTTTGTTAAAACAAATGAAAAAATCCAAAATGGAAAAAGAGAATTTAAACATCTATGGGTTTTTGAAAATTTAAAAACAAAGAAAGGTTGTGATTCCTATTTTTCAGGATGGTGTGAATAAGAAATATTTTTGAAATTGTTAAAATTTTCTGGATTTTATATCGAATTTTTACAACGAGTCTTTGATTAACAGAGGGAACGTTCAAAAATAGTTGCACCACGCTGATTTCGATATTATTATGCGCAATCATTGATTGGAGATCCATATGCTGCGCAAAAATTACATAGAAATAGAAAATGAACTTGCACATAAAATGCTAAAAGAAGCTACGACTAATAATGATATCAAAAAAGTATTGCTGGAGATTTCCGTTGTATTAATAGCAAAAGTTTTAACGCCAATCAGACAGGCCTTAACGGAAACGAAACAATTTTCAGACCTGTCAAAACCCTATCAAGAAATGCTCGAAAACTTAGCTGCAGAACATTCTGCAGAAAAGCTGCAATATGGCGCATTAATGCCAGAAGTAGAATCCTCTCGAGCCATCCTATCTTCGATGAGCAATATGCAAAAACTAATAGATGCTCAAGAAAAGTTTCTTCTCAACATTGAAAAAATAAGCACAATTGATGAAATGGCTATCGCTTTAAAAATCATCGTTGAACTGGGATTTAACTATTATGAAGCCCCCGAAACCTGGCATCATGATCACTTCGATTTAATTAACAACTTGATCTCACCCACCAAAGAAGAAATTGATATTCGTGTATTTCGCTCAGAATTAAACGAACCCGCAAAACTTGCACTGACACACGGCATCGGTAAAACAGAAGAAGATTTAGGCTTAAAAAGCCTAGGCAAAGGCTACAATGCCGGAAAAGCTGCCTTTAGCACAGTGAGCATGAAGACGCGATTAGAGCTTCTTTGCAAAGAATATGACGAAACTAAATTAGAAAAATGTGCTGATAAAATGGCATATTATAAAATCCCATTAATTAAAAGCGAAAGAAAACCTATTGAATCTTACGCAAATAAATGGGAAACATTTTTTGAAAAACTCATTAAGAATCCTGAATCAAAGGAATCATTACCTCTGATCGCAAGCGTTTCCAGAGCTACCGCTAGAGTGATGGTTACGTTGCAGGATTTAGAAGCATTTAACAAATTAGATGGATCGTTTGATTTTGATAAAGCGCAAATATTTGCAAACTGCATGATGGGTTTTATTGTTCATGCAGGGCATCATTCCACTGTCGAAGTCGCTGAGGTTTACAATAGACTTTTAGATTATGTTGCTATTGAACACCTTGGAAAAACTGGCCCAACCCCCGAAATGACTGAGGCAAAAATGCCATATTACCATGTCGGAAATCACCTTTCTTTTTTTAATAAATCTTATGTGAATCATTTAAAAGAAGAAGAACCAAAATTGAGTCACAAAATTTTTTAGATTGAAAAATTCAAAATTTGGCTAAAAATTTAACCTTTTTGATCAAAGCACGGATTGCTAAAACAGGAGATTCCGATGAATCTGACCAAAGTTGATGTTTATTGGACATTTTGTAAAAAAACTTTAAAATGATACATTGAAAGAATCGCTAGTGATTTCAGTATTATCTGATAACAAATAATGAATGTCATTTATTCAGGATGAGTTTTATGACAAAAACAATCGCCACAAACTTTCCAGTTGTTACCCATATTAATTTTGTCACTCGAACTGAATCCGGTGACATGTCCACTCCGAAGAAAATATCAATTGATGAATTCAATAGTTTCTCCGGTCAAGAACCTATTGCGTGGCAAGAAGATGTCATTTTAGATTCTAATTACCAAGGTGAATTGCCTGAGTTAAGTACTCGTCAATTTCCACCCAAAGGTCGTTCTTATCTCGCAAAAATCCAAGAAGCGATTACGAAAACCATTACGCATTTAGCTTTAATTTATGCGAATGATATTTACAAATATTCAACAATAACTACCAAACGCTTTGCCCCAGGAGAATTATGTTTACTTTACCCCGGTGAATATTTTCCATTACAAAATAAACCGGATATCTATACCACAGAGGTCGTAGATAAAAATGAAAAATCATTCGGAATAATAGATGCCAAACACTATCGAGGATTTGCTGGTTTTATAGCAAGTCAACCCTCGAAGAAAAAAGAACATCCTGATATTTTGTGCTTAGATGATTATGATTTTTCATCGGTTGATCAAAAAAAATTGTCGCATTCGAATCTCGCCCGAATCAAAAACTTTTCCTTGAATAAAATTCCATATGTTGTTTACACCAACCCCAACCCAATTGAGCCTTTTACTCTATTAGCAACTAATTATGGGACCAGCTATTTCAGAAAGCACGATATCATTCCCGCATTATCTTATACAAACGGATTATTACTCGATACATCAAATTATACTTCTAAACATATTGATTTCGAATTTGTTCAAGGATCAAAATCTGTGATATGTCAGATACAAAGAAGCGCAATCAGCATCGTGACTGCTCTGACTCAAGGATTAAAAATTAATGTTGCAAACAACTTAACATATTTTATTATGCCTGAAACACTACTCGGTTTATTTAATAAATATCCTTCACATTCGCCTTTTATTCGCATTGAAGAAGATAAATTTATTATTATGAATTCGTAACAGTTGAAAAAATTGTAATTAAATAAATAAGTTAGGTTATGATGAATTTAAATAAATCACTTGATAATACCCAAATTGGGTATTATCATACCCATTATGGGAATGGATAAAAAAAATCTTTCAAATGTACTTTTTTCAAAAGCACGACAAGAAGTGCTTGCGCTATTATTCGGCCACCCCGAAAGCATCTATTACACCAATGAAATAATTCGATTAACTCACTCAGGAACTGGGGCTGTACAAAGAGAGCTTGCAAAATTATCCTCCGCGGGTCTCATTACAGTAAAATCTACAGGCAACCAAAAACTCTATCAAGCAAATAAAGAATCACCACTATTTTCTGAATTACGAGGAATTGTGTTAAAAACATTTGGACTGGGAGATGTTTTACGTCAAACACTTAAGTCATTTATATCACAAATACAAATTGCTTTTATCTACGGCTCTATTGCAAAACAAGAAGATTCTGCAAAAAGTGATATTGATTTAATGGTAATCACCAATGAACTAACATATGCAGATTTATATAAAGCTTTAGAAAAAGCAGAATTACAACTGCATCGACCTATCAATCCTAATATTTATTCTCCAACTGAATGGTCTCATAAACGAAAAACCAGTAATAATTTTTTAACACAAGTGGTTAAACAACCTAAAATATTTTTAATAGGAACAGAGGCTGAGCTTACAAAACTTGGATAATCTAGTTAAAACAGGACAACTCAAAATAGAACCAATGAATCACTCTGAATTTATTGGATTAATGCGATCGGGGCAAGCTCGATTAATTGATGCCTGTAATTCCATGCTTGCCACTGAAAGTCGGTTTGATCTCGCATATAATGCAGCACATTCGCTAGCTTTAGCTGCATTACGTTGGAACGGTTATCGTTCCAATAATCGATATTTGGTATTTCAGGTTTTACCTTTCACCACAGGGGTTGGACCAGAAGTTTGGCGAGTATTGTCAAAATGTCATGAACGTCGGAATCTTGCTGAATACGAAGGATATCTTGAAATTGACAATAGACTATTGAATGATCTTTAAACTCCACACAAATTCTGTTAGCTCGTATAAATTCACTTAGTGAAGCTACTGAAGTACAATCCTAAACTGGCAAAAAAATTACGGGATATAACAATGTTTTCAGAACCATTCAGCTCCTCATCTTAAATGCCACCAGATTTTCGATGTTGTTTTGGAAGAAATTCGCTTTCCAGCTTGTTAAGTATTCATTTGCATTTTAATATTGTCGCACTCAAAAATAAGTTACGATAATTAGGAGAAGGTATTTTAGAAAACCTTCCACATCAATGGATATCTTTATCAGCACGACTTTTCGCTATCACCCCTGAAACTTTAAAAAAATATCCATATCAACTACTCACCAATGATTACGGTATCTTGAATGAAGCCAATTTAAAAAGATACACCTACGAGGTAAATGTAGAACCATTTGCAGGAAAATTTAGTGGGCTTGATTACTGGCGATGCTATGAAACAAAAAATGTAACTATATGGTATGAAAAAGGAGGTTATGATCTTGATGAAAAAATAATACATGGCAGCCCCTACATACAAGTCAAAACTGATTCAACTACGATATATGAGTATGCTTTACGTCGATCTTTTTCACTTGACTACGTCAAAACAAAGCAAGAAGATGGCAAAAACTTATGAAAGGCCAACAATTTGTTTGTATTGGCGGTTATTTTGTCCGAACAAATGAAAAAATCCAAAATGGAAAAAAAATATCTGAGCAACTCTGGGTTTTTGAAAATTTAAAAACAAAGAAAGGATGTGATTTCTATTTTTCAGGATGGTGTAATTAACTTTTTCCATTTAAAAATGATCAAAACAAACGTGATAGATTTTCCTATTGTTTCTCTCATTAATTTTGCAATATATACTTACATTACTCGCTTTATTTAATATTCTGCAAAGTCGCCTTTCATTCGTATTGAAGAAGAATTCATGATTCTGAATTCTAGGCATTAGTGACAAAAAAATCTAACACAGCCAGGTTCCACTGCTCAGACTGCTCCAAGCTGGACAAATGCCCTGCATTTGCAATAATAACTAATTTACTATTCTTTGCTAATTCATGCATATCTTGGCTTTGTTTAGGCGAAATAAGCATATCTTTTTCTCCCGTTATGATTAGAACAGGAAGCATAGTCGCCGCAAGCACCCTCGATGTATCTTCTCTCAATGCCATGCCACGCAAAGCAGAAGCTATGCCTGTCACCGCTTGTGATTCAAGTATACTTCTTAAAAAGTCGCGGACTTGCACAGTAGCATTTGGTGAAAGCGCTTTAGGCATAAAATCATTAATGAATTGAGTAGAACCTTGCTCTAAAACAGTTTTAGCAGTTAATTCACGTTTTTTCTTTGCTTCTTCACTGTCAGCAATAGACTGGGTAGCCGAAAGTATTAACCCTTCAACTCGCTCTGGATATTGCTTTAGAAACGCAAGTGCCACATAGCCACCCATAGATTCCCCACCTATTATCGCTTTATGAATATGCAGCTGATCTAATAATCGCTTTACTTCTTCGGCAAATATCGCCATTGTTACTGCTTGACCATCTGTTCTGGAAGAATGACCAAATCCCCAAAGATCCAGCGTAATGACACGAAAATATTTTTTAAGTTCTTCTTGTTGCGGCATCCATAATTTTTGCTCTGTTGGGAAAGCATGAATTAATACGAGTGGCTGTCCCCTACCTTGTTCTATATAAGATATATGCTCGAACGATTGCCCTTGTATTTCTTTTCCCGAAGCAAGTGAAAAATAAAAATTGACGATCAAAATAAAAACGAGTGATGAGCAAAAAATTGCTTTTTTATTCATAAATAAGTCCATTTATTTTATTATGCAAAATGATTAACTAGTTTTAATTCGCAGTCAACAAAATCTCGAACATCCCAAGTTACAAGATCAGCTTCGTGAACTCTAGCAATTGCAGCAATTTGTCCATCGAAACATTGGATGAATGATAATAACAAAGAAATAATTGGCCATTTTCATTTAAAAATGGCCAATAAGATTAAAATCTAGAATATCCTTTTTTCTGATTCGATTCTTTTGCATCATCATCACAACATGAACCGCAGGAAAATAAACCTAATAGATTAAATTGAGATTGCTTGGACTCTTTCCTAGTTTCTTCTGGTGCATAGCGCAGCTGTGTGCGAAAAGTAATATCGGCGCCCTGCTTCTCGGTCACATCAACAAAATGATTACGGGCTCTTTCATACTCCTGACGTTTCTTCTCCAAATCAGCTTCATATCCAGACCATGGATCAGAATATGTATCCGTTTTCGCATTAAACATACTACGAAAAGAATCAGAAGCTGCTGTATGCTCTGCATAAGCTTCTTCCACTTTT
>JANWKO010000171.1 GCA_025451335.1 Gammaproteobacteria bacterium | reverse complement strand
TTTCTAACATTGCAATTTGTTTTTCATCAATAAAAACACCTAATTCACCAGGCTCGGAAAAATCAAGCAAAGTAGTTAAATACGTTGCGCTTTCAATGCAGTCAATTTTCTTTGCCGTAAGATAAGCTAACATGCAACCTAAGAGCGTACCGCCAATACAGTAACCAATTAAATTTGTTTTTATATTCCCTGTTATTTTTTCTATGCATTTTAAAGCAGCCAAAGGGCCTTCAAACATGTAATCTGAAAATTGTTTTTCTCTGTGTTGACTCGTGGGATTAACCCAAGAAATCATAAATACTGTAAAACCTTGATCAACTAACCATTTAACTAATGAATTTTCTTCTTGTAAATCTAAAATATAATATTTATTAATCCATGGTGGTATGATAAGTAGAGGAATTTGAAAAGCTGTATCGGTTGTAGGTTGATATTGAATCAGTTGCATTAAATCATTTTGATAAATAATGTCTCCTTTAGTATACGCAATATTTTCACCGATTTTAAAAGCATTGATGTCAGTCATTTTAATATTTAATTGACCTTGTCCTTGCATTAAATCATCTAGAAATTGTTTAAACCCTTTCCTTAAATTTTCACCATGGGTTTCAAATGATTTTGCGAGAATTTCAGGATTCAATCCTGGAAAGTTTGTCGGTGATGTGGCATCGAGAAATTGATGCGTATAAAAACGTAATTTTTTCCCAATTTTTTCGTCATGCATTTCCACTTGTTTTACTAAATTATCTATGTGGTTATAAATTAATAAATACGATTGTTTCATGAAATTGAACAATATATTTTGTTGCCAATCACTATGTTGAAATCGTTTATCGAATTGTGTCATTGATCCATTCGATAAATCAAAGAATAATTTTTGATAATCTTGCCAATATTTAAATTGCGTTTCTAACAAAGATTGAGGATTTTGTAACAGATATTTACTTAAATCAGTCCATGTATTCATTAAATAATTAATCGTAAATTCTATTTCTTCAAAGCTTTTCATTGGTCATCTCCATCCGTGAGATTAGATCATTGCTAGTTAGAATTCGTAAGGCTTTAAGGTATCAATATTACTGGTAATTTTATTATCCTAAATGGGTAGGAAGATATTGTAAAGTTCTCTCAAAAATTAAGGTTTACGGCTTAGGTTAGTGAATTGTAAACAGATCTTAGAAATGGCATAATCGATGAATTATATTTTTGATTAAGGACAATCAATTGAAAATTGCAATTCCTAAAGAAACTATCCATTTTGAAAAAAGGGTGGCACTTATCCCTAATATGGTACAGGAACTTACCAAATTAGGTTGTGCAGTTTTATTTGAAAATGATGCGGGCGCTGAAGCCGGCTTTCCTGATGATGTTTATAAGAATGTACAATTTTACTCAAATGTAAAAAATCTTTATCAAGATGCAGATGTTATCTTAAAGGTACAACCTCCACACGAACAAGACATTGGGAATTATAAAAAGTATTCTATTATTGTAGGTTTTCTATTTCCATCTTGGAATCCGAAAGCACTTGCTGCTTTACGAGACCATCATATTACAAGTTTTGCTATTGAAAATATTCCGCGCATTTCTCGCGCTCAGACGATGGATGCATTGTCTTCTCAGGCCACAGTAAGTGGTTATAAGTCCGTATTAATGGCGGCAAATTTTAGCACTCGATTTTTTCCTATGTTGACCACAGCTGCAGGGACTATCAAACCTACGCATGTCTTGGTTATCGGCGCTGGAGTAGCAGGTTTACAAGCTATTTCAACAGCGAAGAGATTGGGGGCTATTGTTAGTGCCTATGACATTCGCGCTGCTGCTCGCGAACAGGTTGAATCATTGGGTGCAAAAATGATTAATATTGATTTACAGGGCGAAGCATCAGGAGGTTATGCAAGAGAATTATCAGGTGATGAAATCAAAAAGCAGCAAATGATTTTATCTGACGCGTTAAAAAAAGCCGAAGTTGTCATCACTACGGCATTAATACCTGGAAAACCGGCACCAAAGATTATTACACAATCAATGGTAGAGCTGATGTTACCGGGTGCGATTATCATTGATATTGCTGCAGAGGCTGGCGGAAATTGTGAGTTAACACAAGCCGATAAGACAATAAATCATCATGGAGTCATAATTCATGGTCCCATTAATTTACCCAGTATGATTCCTCAAGATGCTAGTAATATGTATTCTAGAAATCTTGTTAATTTCGTTAAATTATTTATAAAAGAGGGTACATTAGCTCTAAATTGGGATGACGACATCCTTGCACAAAGTGTCTTAACCCATGAAGGAATGATCAAACATCAATTAGCACGTGAATTGATAGAAGGAAAGCAATCATGTCATATGGAATGATAATCATATTATATCTTATAATTTTAGCGATTTTCACTGGCTATGAAATGATTGGTCGTGTACCGGTTATTTTACACACACCATTAATGTCAGGAACTAATTTTATTCATGGCATTATATTAATTGGTGCAATGATCGCATTAGGACAAGCAGTGAATCCCCTTGAACAAATTATTGGATTTTTTGCAGTATTGATAGCAACTATTAATGTTGTAGGGGGATACGTTGTAACAGAACGTATGTTAGAAATGTTTAAAACTGACAAAAAGACCACGAATCCATGAATAATATGACGCAGATAATTTATTTAGCAACAACGTTGTTACTTTTACTCGGTCTGAAAAAAATGTCTTCTCCCAAAACCGCTATGAATGGAATTGTTTTGGCAGGTTGGGGAATGGTAATTGCAATTTTAGTGACTTTTTTCATGCCAAATTTACATGGCTTTGTAAACTTTGAATTAATGATTGCTGCCATGGTTATTGGCGCTGTTATTGCTTGGTATTCAGGTAAAAAAGTGATGATGATTCAGATACCGCAAATGATAGCGCTTTATAACGGTATGGGAGGTGGAGCAGCAAGCGCAATAGCTATACTTGAATTATTGCATTATGAAAATAGTTCTATTGCCATACGGTGTTTGGCACTGTTTGGTGCGATGATTGGCGCTATTTCATTTAGTGGAAGCATTATAGCTTTTGCGAAATTGCAAGACATTATTAAACGAGAAATTGTTTTACCATTACATCAAATTTTAAATGTTACTTTAATAGCTGCTTCAATTATTCTTGCTCTTTATTTGTTAATTTTTCCTGACCAAATATTTTTTATTTTGCCATTTTTTCTGATTGCATCAGTGCTGGGTTTGACGTTTACATTGCCAATCGGTGGTGCCAATATGCCCGTGGTCATTTCATTGTTTAATGCAATGACTGGATTAGCGGTAGGTTTTAATGGATTTGTATTAAATAATCCTGCTTTGATGGTTGCCGGTATTGTCGTTGGCGCATCTGGAACATTGCTAACACAACTCATGGCTAAGGCTATGAATAAAAATATTTTATCAATTTTATTTTCTACCCTTAGTAAATCAGTATCAACTGAATCATCTGCAACAACTGACAATATGAAGTCGATAGAAGTAGATGATACTGCTATTATGATGGCTTATGCGACTAAAGTTATCATTACACCTGGTTACGGCATGGCAGTTGCACAAGCACAACATAAAATTTCTGAATTAGCGCACCAATTAGAACAACGTGGAATCGCTGTAAAATTTGGTATACATCCTGTTGCGGGTAGGATGCCAGGACATATGAATGTCTTGTTAGCAGAGGCGGGTATTTCCTATGACAAGATTTTTGATCTAGATGAAATTAACCCGGAATTTTCTAATACTGATGTTGCTTTGGTAATTGGTGCAAATGATGTGGTCAATCCCGCCGCAATAAATGAGCCAAATAGCCCGATATATGGCATGCCAGTTTTAAATGTTTCATCAGCTAAAAATGTTCTCGTCATTAAGCGTGGTAAAGGCAAAGGATTTTCAGGTGTCGAGAATAGTTTATTTAATATGGATAATGTTCATATGCTTTATGGTGATGGTATGAATGTTGTAAATAGATTGGTGCAAGTTATTAAAAACTTGTAGGTTCGGTTGACGATTCTATAAGATGGCTGAACATTACTGATTTTCTGCGCTTCGCTGTTCATTTACCTTCGACGTAAAAGCGCTGATAAGCAGAAAAATATCATCCAACAATCAGGTATTTTCGGCGCAACCTAACGAAGTCAACAGAAGTTTCTAAATAATTGACATAGAAAAATGAATTTATTTGACATATCGGCAATATTGCTTACAGCGTGTGCGCTAGGAAGTTTTATTAATTATAAATGGATAAAACTTCCGTCTTCAATTAGTTTACTTTTACTGGCCATGGGATTAGGGTTGTTAGGAATTCTATTAACAAAAATAGGACTAGTCAGTGATAATTATGTTAGAGAGTTTTTATCAAGTATAAATTTTCAAGAAACAGTTTTTCATGGCATGTTGTCGTTTATCTTATTTGCTGGCGGGTTACAAATAAGTATAAAAGATTTAAAACAATCTCATTTTCCGGTAATAACAACAGCAACTGTTAGCACTTTAATTTCAACAATTATTATTGGCATCGTTTTTTTTGAATTAGCTAATTTTCTGGGATTTACTCAAGTTACGTTGCTTTACGCATTTTTATTTGGCGCGATTCTTTCGCCCACTGATCCAATTGCTGTGTTATCGATAATGAAAAAAATGCGTCTTTCTAAACATATCGAAACAATTATTGTAGGCGAAGCGCTTTTTAATGATGGTATAGCAATTGTTATATTTCTTAGTATATTAGAAATGATCAAAGCCAGAGGTGTTGCAGATTTTTCTTATGTTTCTTATCTCCTCTTAATGGAAATAGGCGGAGGGGTTTTATTTGGTTTGGCAATAGGATGGATTGCTAATCAATTTCTTTTAAGAGTGGATGCCTATCAAATTGAACTTTTCATTACACTTGCAGTGGCTACCGGCGGTTATGCGTTGGCTGAAAGATTACATTTCTCTGCTCCATTAGCGATGGTAATTGCCGGAATAATTATTGGTAATTACGGTCGTTATCATGCTATGTCAGATCAAACAAGACGATATATTGATTCATTTTGGGAAATGATCAATGAAGTTCTTAATGCAGTCTTGTTTTTTTTAATCGGATTAGAAATGATGGTAATAAATGCGACTTATACATTAACTATATTAGGTTTAGCGTGCATTCTAATTGCTTTGGTTGCTCGATTTATTAGTATTGCCATTCCCTTGACCCTTTTAAAACATTTTTATCAACCACAACCAAAAACGTTAATTATCTTAACTTGGGGTGGTTTACGAGCAGCACTTTCCATCGCAATGGTTTTATCTTTAGAATTTACTGCAATAAGAGAAGTCTTTTTGCCTTGCGTTTATTTCGTTGTTGTTTTTTCAATCGCTATTCAGGGATTGACTTTAAGAAGAGCATTACAAGCGATAAAATAAGTTGAATTTTTTCACAAAGTGAGTTAAGCTGCTCCTTTTTAATATTTTCTTGAGGCTAAACTGTAAAATGAAAGGGGAATTATTTCGAAATAAGATAGTTGTTAAAAAATCTCCAACCCATGGGTATGGTGTATTTGCAAAAAAAAACATAAGAAAAGGCGAAAAAATTGAAGAATGTTATATTCTTATTTCTAGAGGGGGGGATAAAAAACTTGAAGACTTTTATTTTGATATCAAAGGCAAGTATGGAATATTTACCGGTTTTGGTGTGATTTATAATCATTCTGATGATCCCAATGCTGATTATACCATCAATGTAAATAAACGAATTGCAACCATTAAAGCATCCGAAACAATTCGCAAAGGAGAGGAAATATTTATCTCTTATGGCGATAAATGGTTTAGTAGTCGCGGTTGGAAATCAAAAAATAATTCTGTTAAAAAGAAGAAGAAAAGATAAAAATAGTATTAGCATATTAAACTACAAGCAATATTATGTTTAGTTTTTTAGTTTTACTTATTTTGGAGGATTTTTAACTATTTTAGTACCATCCGGATTAGTTTGAACTGAAGAACCGTCTGGATTATTAACAATCTCCGTGCCATCTTTCTTTGTGACAACAGAAGATCCATCCGCATTTTTTACTATTTTAGTACCATCAGGATCAGTTTCTTGAGAAGAACCATCTGGGTTAATAACAATTTGAGTTCCATCTTTTTTATCGGTAACAGATGATCCATCGGCATTTTTAATAATTTTAGTGCCGTCTGGATCGGTTTCAACCGATGATCCATTGGGGTTGGTAACGATTTCTGTGCCGTCAGATTTAGTTAAAACCGAAGATCCATCAGGATTTTTTATTAGAGTTTGATCTGCGGCTTTAAGATTAATACTAAGTAAGCAACAAATAAAAGGGATTATTAGCATATGTAGTTTTATATTATGTTTATTAATCAGCATAAAATATCTCCATAATGTAACCTACTTTAAAATATTATAACATTTTATATACTAAAGATTGTGAGTCATCCATGAGATTGTTGCTTTATGTGCTTTATCTTACATTTTGCTTGTAAGTCCTTCTTTAAATATTGATTTGTTCATTTAATGTTGATTAGAATCATGGCTAATCTTTGAAAGAATATGGGAATGCTGTTGTCCGTACTCATTATTTGAGTTATTCTCTGCCCCAATTTAAAACTGCTTATCTTGGAGAGATTTATGGCAGCAAGCCGTCCGCAAACATCATCCAGTCCTAAAAAGCCAGAGAATTTTTTTGAAATCACAAAAAAACTTAAATTTGAAGTAACCGGTAATGTTTGGAGTGTTTGCAAACTTCCTGAGAATAAATTGGCTATTTTAATAAGAGAATCCCATGGAAGTTATATTGAAATATTTGATCTGAAGACTAAAAATTCCATTTCTAAAAAAATAAGAACACCTGAGCATGCAACAAGAATTCATCTCTTACCAAATGGTAAAATATTCTGTGATAGTCAGTGGCGCCATCATTTATTTGATCCTGAAACAAAACAATTTACTAAACATACATCAGAAGACGGTCATTTTATTGGTATGTTAAATGAAAATGAATTTGTCCTAAGTGGGCATGATGGATTTAAAGTAGTTAATTTAGATGAAAAAATTCCACCCATAAAAATCACATTTCCACATCATGATTATGACGATTATCGCTTTCAGATTTTAAAAAATGAAACAATTGCTGTTCATAAGGGCTCTTTAGAATTATATCATCAATGCAAAGATGGCAAATTTTCGTGTGTTGAAGATATTGATTTTGGATTACATCATGAAGTAATACAAGTTGGGAAAAAAATGATAGTCAAATATTTCCCTGACTGGAGCGACAAAGCGGATTCGACTGCTCCACTTTTAAAAGTTTGGACGAAGGAACATGGAACATGGAAACCCGTTCCGGGACTTGAATATAAACCAGATCGTTATCTAGATTGGACCATGAATTTGCAAGCTATTCCGGATAGTGAAACGTTTATGCTAGTTGGTTTTGATAAGATTACTTTTTTAGACAGTAGAACATTAAATCATTTTGATGTTGAAACAGATTTTGGTGAACGCGAGCGTTATTATGACGATTATGATGACGGTTTTGATGATGAAGAGAACCAAGAAGAGCCTGATTTTGACCATAGCAGTATATCTGTACTTGACAATGGACAAATTGCATTAGGTTACGAGGGGTCAGTTGTTTTGCTAACCGTGCAACGTAGAGATATGCAGTTATTTCATACTTTTTTAATGGGTACTCATAAAGAAGTTGGAAAAGATTCTGCAATTAATAGATTTTCGCAAAATGAGATTTTTGATCCTAAATTACATCAATTAATATTTAGCTTTATAAATAATGATGTTGAGGAATTTAAAACGGAGCATGCTGCTTTATCCATGCCAAAAGAAGATGAAAAATCTGAAATTGCTGAAATAGAAAAAAATGCTGCTTGGGATAAATATCTTCCATCACAAACTTGTACTGAAGAACAAAAATTTAATGCAATTATCCCATCATCAAAGGATTCTCACTGCAGCATTTTTTCAAAAAAAAGGCCGAAAAATGTTTCTGATAAAGATTCGCAGCCATTTAAAAAGCAACGAATTTAGAGACATCAAATTATAGCATCAAAGTAAAATATTCTAGGTGGAATTGAATTGGGGATCTGCGAAAACAAAGCGTTAAGGAGATCTTGGGCAGCAGTTTACAACAGACCTATCGATTTATCTTTAGTACAGATGTTGATCTATGCGAATACATTTTATTTGCATCATGTATCTTTTGGACAAACTTTTTCATATCAACTATATTTATATTTTTATACCAATCTATTCGAAATTGTGGATCTTTAAAATTTTTAATCTTATTTACAATAAAATCTAATATGGCATACATATTTACAACAAATTTAATAGTTATTGCCTGAGGGTGTTTTATAAACAAGTCATAATCTTCTTTAAATTTTTTTATTAGAGTTCTATTTTTATCGCCTTCTATTTTGAAATCAATTTCAGGTAATGACAATACAATTTTTTGTAAGTCTTCGGGATCCATTAAAAGTTGACAATTAAAAATATCGTGATTAAGACTTAAATTGATAATTTTATTATAAAAAAGTGTAAGTAAATATTTCTTAGCTAGATCAGATTTTTTTAAGTATTGTTGTTTGATGATTTCTTCTTTTTTTAAACGTTGCAATTCATTATAATCTACTTTAGAATCTTTATTTACAAAACTAACGCCTAGGCAGAATCCGCCAATTCCTCCCAAAATACTCCCCGCTACAAGTAATGGTATATGAAAATTTGCCTGTTTAGGACTTGCTTGCCAATCATCATAGGCATACTGGAAACTCTCAATAGTGGCAGCTACACCTTCAAAAATTCGACCAGGACAATCAACAAAATAAGCGGTAGAACGTTGCATTTCAAAGCCGTATGTTGTCACTTCGTTCAGCTTACATAATGGATGATCTGTTGCAATTATGCGTTTTACATATAGAAGAAATAAATCTTCCATATTTATAACAGATCCTGATAATAATTGTATGGTTCCGATAATAATTGTTGCTGGTGTACCGAGAAACAAACCTCCAAGGGTAAATCCAAATGCGGTAGATCGACAAACAGATAATGGGTCAGTTACCAAAGCTTGTCCTGTATACCATAATACTTTGTTGATATTTTTTACGCCATCTTCTAATCTATTCATCATAGTTTGCATCCCGGTGTAGCTGCTGGTGAACATGAAAACTCTCCTTGTAGTTATTCTTTGTGAGGTGAGATTGTATAGAAGCGATTTCTAATTCACAATTATAGAATGCTTGTTTCTTTTTTATTTTTCCGTTTTTTTGTTTAGCAATCATTAGTATATCGATTAGCGTTTTTAATAATACTACTAACATATCGTATGTATTGAATATTGGGTTTGAGATCATCATAGTATGCGATAACTGGTGTCAAAATGTCTGATGATAGTGCCATTCGGGATGTTAGCATGACCTTTTTCCTTATTGTTTATGATGTTATCCGCTACATAATTTTAAATTCAGCAGTAGGTGATTGCGAGTGCAATTCGAAAATAAAAATTTGTGGAAATAATTAAACAAAAAAAAGCATAATTTGAAGTATAAAAATGTTCAAATAATTCGATATTGTTATAAATAGACACGATTGGGATGCTATGTTACAATTCGCAACCATAAATAAGATGTTTTAAATATAGTAGAGATCAAACAATGATTTTGCGCAAACTTAGAGATAGTTTCTTTTCTTCAAATAAGTTAAACGATGATTACCTACCTTTAGAATCTAAAACATCAACAGGTGCTATTTTAGATCATGTATTTGAAATATTGGCTTTAGAAGATCTTTGCACGGCGCAAAATAAATGTCTTATTATAGATCTTGCTCAACATGCTAAAAATATCGGCTTGGTTATTAAGGAAGTGCAACATGCAAGGTTTACAAGAGAATTTACTTTGCCATGTGTAAATAAGCTTTCGCAAGATGATTTTATATCAATTATTAATCATGTGGATGATTTACCTCTTTTAATCCAAGCATTAAAACAGCTTAACAAAAACAGAAAAGATGCTGAATGGCCATATTTTTATCTCGCGCAACCTGATACTTTGATGGCAATTCTTACCGCAATTGATAATCTAAAAGGAAATCCGGAAATGGAAGCAAATATCAAAAATATTGTTTCTATTTTTGTAAAGTTGCATGATGAATCTATTTATCAATCTATGTTATGTAAAGATTATTGGAAGCCTATTATAGCTTACCCCGAATTATCAGGTGAGATTTTGCAAAGAATGCAAAATTGGAAACCTTATCTCTGCATTAAGTATAGTTATTTTCAAACGGGTATTCTTCCTAAGAGGTTATATGAAGAAAACCAACTTCATGAAAAACATGTAAATGATTTTGATAATTCTATCAGAGAAATATGTGGACCACATATAAAAAATTCAATTAAAGAAAGTTTATCAGCGACAGCCCAGATTTTAACGGCAAATGAAACCATCGAAATGTCCAAATTAGGAATTTTTGATAAATTTAATAAAGATGCGTTATGTAAAGTTATACCTGATATTATTGATTCTTATTTACTAGAGCCTAAGACCAAAGTAAAAATGTAGGTACTCAATGTCAAATTCAAAAAGAAAAATTAATCGAGCCAAATTACGCAAAAAAGGTCATTTACACGAAAAAAAATCGCAATATATTAAACCAGACATTACGGGAACAATAAAAAGGGGAATTACAAGCATTGCATCAGACGTATCAAATGTGTTTTTGACGACAGCCTGTATTTTGCGGCAAATACCAAATGAGTTGCATCAAATGACTCATGCGGTAAAAGAAGACCCGGGTGTCGTGATAAGCCATACTTTGATTGGTACTATCGGTGGGGTTGTTTTTGGCTCTGCAGCGGGATTAGGCACTGGCCAATCAGCCCAAGATCAAATGTATGGACAAAAATTAAATGAATTTGCTAAACAGAATGTAGGTTGCGAATATTTCCTGAATAACATTACTGGAGAAGATAGATCTGACAAGAAACCTATCCATAAAATTTTTTGCCCTGGCAATCTCACACTACAAAATGGATTAGCTTTATCAGCATTAAAAATTTCATATGAGACAGTACCTTCTTTGCCTTATATTATAAAAGGCGCTTCATATGGCATTTCTCTGGGTGCATTAGCTGGATTGATGAGTGGGTCATATCAGGCACTGCTTAATCAACATAAACGCAAGTTCAATCCGGATTTTCCAAAACATGATCTAACTGCGATTATCAATGTGCTTAAAAAAGATTGTGAAGCTTCTAAAAAGTTTTCGCAGAAAATTAAGCAACATCTCACGTATGCGATACCTCTTGGTGCAATATTCAGCGTGCTTTATGGGTATTGTTTCGGTCCGGCAACTGGGATGTTTACAGCTGGTCTTGCGCTTTGTGCTGGAGCAGGAGGTGGTTTGATATTTGCTTCATCAGAAACATTAAGGAATAAACATCAGTCTGATGAAATATTTTTTTCGAAACAACAGTGGAACTATAAGGAAATAGATTTAACTCTTTATGATAAGCTTTGGCAGCGGAATGAAAATTTATTCAATTCAAAAGGTCCTACGATGTTCAATAAAATAGGATCAAGTTCAGTGCGTGATGGTAAAGTTCCCGATATGCTGCAAGCTATTACCATGACGGCAGGATCAATTTTGTTGTTGAATTCGTTAGGCTGTGAGCTTCCTTTTGTTTTCGTAATATATGGGATTGAGTTTTTGTCTAAGTTATTTAAATATGAGGCAGCGATGAAGTTGCGCCAGGCAACGAAAGATGAGCTATCTACAGTTTCAATATTTCTTTTTTTGCCAGCATTATTCAGTGGAACATTTTTAGCGGAAAAGTTAGCGGATTTCCAACCATCCACAAAAATAGGTTTAGGTATGGCTTCATTAATTTTTAGCATGCTTTCAGAATTTAGTGATCTTTATAAAATGCATACTGGATTTTTGTGCGAGATTGAAGCGACTCTAGGTGAGCCTATTGCAGAAAAATCTAAACTGCTTGCGCGACCTTAATCCTAAAGCAAAAAGAGGGCAAACATTTGCATTGTAGGTTTTCAAGAACAGCGAACAAGTAGACTTTGCATTTTTTTGTAACCTTGTGTTTCGCTATGCAATATGATGCTCGTTTTTAAGAGTTGATAAGCGATGATTCTGCTTTAATCTAACTTTGCCCCCTTTTTTGTTATTGCTATTTATAAAAAGTTGCATAATTTTCAGTTTCGAATGTTTCTTTATGCAAATAACGCGCTGAGATTTTTTTCATAATTTCCCGATAAAGATGGGGTTTGACTGAACGATGTAAATCAATAATTTTTCGAGATAATGTTAATGAAGGCATGGTATTACGCCCAATAGCAAGGTCTAAAATAACATCTTCAGATGTTTGAGTGTAATATGCAATACCGCTTAATGAATATTCCTCAGTTGTTAAAATATCATTAATAACGCAACGAATCATGTTTTCTTCTAGCATAGCATCCTCCATTTCTAAATTGAATTTCATTAAAAGAAAATAATTTGTATATTGAATTTTGAAAAAATTTTTTAATTCTTCACAAATGCGGGTAAAAATTTCGATTTCTAAGATAAGCGTTTCTTCAATAGAGACATTCAGTTTTTTACATCCAATTAACTGAGTTAAAAATTCCATCGCAGCCATAATCCATTACTCCTTTTCTGCTTTTTAATAAACGACATTATAATGTCGAGATCGAGGAGGCATATATGACATTAAATTATCGCAAAGTCAATAAAAAATGTATTTGACGAGTGCAAAAATTTTAAAAGTTATATTAAAAAGACAATCGCTAGCATTAAAATAACGAAAACAGATAGACAATTCAGAATATCGACTATATATTATCGTTACAATTTTACAAGGATAGACTCACATATGTTTGAAATACTTTGTGAAAATTTGAATCAATTAATGAATGAAGCATCAATTAACGCTAGCGAATTAGCTAGACGTATAGGCTTACCTGCCAGTACGATAAAAAAGATTCGAAATCGTGATAATCCTAACCCAACCCTTTCTACTTTATTACCGATTGCGCATTTTTTTTCAATTAGCCTCAGTCAATTGATTGGCGATATTCCAATGATAAAAACTACATCCACTAATAACACTATTCCACTTATTACCTGGAACGAGGTTGTTAATTGGCCTGATAGTTTTAATACACTACATACAAGAATAAAAACTGAAAATAAATTAAGTGCTCATGGTTTTGCTTTAACAGTCGAGGAAGAAAATTGGGAAAATTTATGTAAAGGTACCATCATGTTTTTCGAACCGGCACAAGTTGCTGAGCATCGAGATTACGTTATTGTCCATAAAAAAGGGCAGAAAATTCCGTCATTAAAACAAATTTTGCATGATGAAGATCAAATTTATTTAAAACCTCTAATTCAAGGATACAAGATAAGTATGTTTACCCCTGAGCATAAAATTTTAGGCGTGATGATTGAATATCGAAAATTCTTAAAATCACAATAAAAATAATTCTTAGAGAGTGCAAATGTTAAAGATACCTGTTTTTTATTATCGATCCACCATTATTCTAGTTGATGATGATTTACTGTTTTTGGAAGCAACAAAACAACTATTTCAATCAAAATACATAACTAAATCATTTTATAATCCAATTAGCTGTATTAATTACTTAGAAAATTATACTGCTCCTTTATCGACGATATCATTTTTACGGGGTTGTCAGGAACATGAATATTATGCAACATCAAACCATAGCATAGTTGATTTAGATGTTCCAAAATTACGGTTATTGCACGATCATCCTGAACTCGATGACGAGATTAGCGTAGTCATTGTTGATTATAATATGCCGGATATGAATGGCATTGAATTTTGCAAAAAAATTCAAATGTTACC
>JANWKO010000170.1 GCA_025451335.1 Gammaproteobacteria bacterium | reverse complement strand
TTATTAGCACAAAAGTATTTTCCAAGTCATTTTCTTGCAAAGATTTGCGGTAAAATCGCTAATTGTAAAATTAGATGGATAAAGAATTTATTAATTAAGTTTTATATTGGCATTCACAAGATAAATTTAGATAATACGGAACATTCCGATATAAATTATTATACTTGTTTAAATGACTTTTTTATTCGTCGTTTGAAACCTGGCAGTCGTCCAATAGATCCTTCTCATAATATGGCTGTTAATCCTTGTGATGGAACCATCGATCAACTAGGTAATGTGCAAGATTATGCATTTTTACAAGCAAAAGGAATTTCTTATTCATTGCAAGCTATATTAGGAAATCAGCGCTTATCTGAATATTTTAAAGATGGTACATTCATTACTTTTTTTCTTTCTCCAAAAGATTATCATCGTATTCATATGCCTTTAGACGGAACACTCTTGAAAATGATTTTGGTTCCTGGAGAAACCAATTCCGTTGAGCCATTTTCGGTAAAAACGACAAAAAATTTATATTCAAGAAACGAAAGACTAATCTTATTTTTTGAGACAGATTTCGGAATCATGGCTTTAGTATTGATAGGTGGTATTGTTGTTAATAGTATTCATACAGTATGGGCTGGCGGCGTCAATGAAAATCATTACAAAAAAATTCAAGAATGGGATTATAAAGATAAAAAAGTAAATTTTCGTAAAGGAGAGGAAATTGCCCATTTTCAACTAGGATCCACTGCCATTCTTTTAATGGAAAAAGGTCAGCTTAACTTATTACCCAGTTTAAAAAAGGGCTTGCATGTCCAATATGGTAGTGCTTTGGGTAAAGGGAAAGGGGGTCAAGTCTTGACTGTTGACCAAAGCATTTTCATTGGTCAACAGTCAAGACTTGACCCCTTTCTGGATTCTGAATGAAAAACAAGTTTACTCAACGTAGTAGTATTTTAATGCAAAATCTTTTTTCCATCATGGTTTGGATACTTTCATTTTGTTATATGGCCATAATTTCTATTCTTTTTGGTATTTATCGTTTGGCACCTTCACATCAATTTCGTCTTATTCTGCAACGTTTGATGAGTTATAATATTTATCTCACCATGAGCCGCGTAAAAGTTGTCTATCACCCGCATTTTAATCCTGAGCGAGTCAGTGTTTTTTGTCAAAATCATATCAGTATGTTGGATAGTTTTGTGGCTTTAACAGCTTTACCCCATACTCCTATTTGCGGAGTGATGCATGGTTGGCAATTCAAAATACCTATTTATGGTTGGATTATGAAATTAGGCCATGGCATTCCCATTAAAAGAAATGGACTGCAACTACTTTATATTCAAGAGAAGATGAAACAAAGAGCTGCTCAAGGCTTATCGGTACTTGTTTTTCCTGAAGGTTCACGTACACGTGATGGAAATGTTCATCCTTTTTCTCCGGGAATTTTACGTTGTGCAAAAGCAGCGGGCTTACCGGTGGTGCCTATCGCAGTAGACGGCTTGTTCTCTGTCAATCGGGCAAAAAGCAGATTGTTTAAACCAGGCAATATAACAATTTTTGTAGGTCAGCAAATTGAAACAAATCATTATAGTAATGCGCAGTTGAATGAACTTGCAAAGTTACTTGAGCAAACCATTCGTGAAAAATTAAACTTATTTAGTTAGGATTAAATTTGCGATTTTGTAATTAAACGGTTTATTAATAGTAATTGACCGCATTTTCCCCCTAAAATTTTGCCTATGCGATTAGACGGAACCTCAATCAATTTATGTAATATATAAGCATTACTCAAAACAAATATCAAACAAGTCAATAATGCAAGCGTAGGATAATTGAAATACGATAGGAAAACACGTAAATAAACCCAACCAAATATCGAATGACTGACATAAAGTGGATAGCTAATGTCAGCAAGTCGGTTAAAGATCTTTGGAAAAACGATCTTATTTTGCAGCACGTAAAACACAAAAAAGACTAAGTATGCTGCTATATAAGCAAGCCATAGAGTTATATGGCCTGGAAACATATAATGATTAAAATAGCCTTGTAAGAAAAATGTGAATAAAAAGACAAGAGATATTAAACCAAAAATTAAGCGCTTCATTTTCTTTCTATATACTAGATTAAAGCAAACACCTATAAACATATAAGTTAAAAACATCATGAGTTGTGATAAATGTTTGAATATATTATTGGCAAAATGATGAATGATCCAGGCATATAATGTGAACATAATGACTATGGCAAAATAACATTTCCATTTATCACGCAATAAATTAGGAACCAGCATCATGAAAAGATAAAACTTTATTTCAATCAATAATGTCCAAGCTACACCATCAATCGACGAATCACCCGTGAAATCAAAAATAAGTAGGGCATTACTCAAAATACTTTTTGTCGTGGGTAAAAATGGAATATTAAAAATAAAAGCAGCTAAAGCGAGAGATATTAAACTGACGCATAAACCTGCAATATAAGTTGGCCAAATTCTAAAAATACGACCAATTGCAAATTCTAAATTCGATTGTCGTTCTAAGGCGAATGGAATAACAAATCCAGAAATCAAGAAAAAAAGCGCAACGCCAAACGCACCAAAATTGAAATATTGCAAATGCAAAAAAAATAACGCAATGGGTGGGGTGTTGCCTTGATAAACAGGCATATTAATCAATTTTGTAACAGAAGGCTGCGATATCCAAAAAAGTAAAAAAATATGACAAATTATCACGGAAAAAGAAGCAATACCGCGCAAATTATTCGCAAATTCAATTTTATTTTGAGATGAAGCATTCATTTGCATACTTATTTTCTCATTTATTTTCATTTTTTCTAATGGTATCAAATAATTGCAAAAAATGTTTGGAATAACTGAGAATCTACAAGAGCAGCAAGATGGGAATTTTATTTTTGAAAGCTAGACTCCAGGGACGTCTGAGTCGGGAGGTACAGGGATGTACCAGTATTTCAAAAATAAAAATACCATCTTGTTGTAAATTGAGGAGCTAAGATTTGATCCAAATATTTATTTAACAATTGTTTGATACACCTTTACCGTTTCCTCTGCACACTTTCTCCAACTAAAATCCTTCATCCTTCGATTACCCTTTTCAATCAAATTATCCCGCAATTCAGCATCTATCAGTAAATTTTTTAAACCTTCGCGAATTTCTTCCACATTATGCGGATTCACTAAATAAGCTGCACCGCCTGCGGTCTCTGGCATTGCGGTGATGTTTGAAGTCAAAACAGGGGTTTGTGCAGCAAATGCTTGTAATAAAGTTAAGCCAAAACCTTCATGCAACGAAGGATGAGCATATATAGTTGCTAATTGAAATAATGCTCTTAATTCTTCGATGGTGACATAATTTAGCCATATTCCTTTTTTATTCATTTCTAATTCTTTAATGGATGCTATGCTTTCTTCTGCATCCCATCCCGTTCTTCCTACGACAATTAATGGGAAGTTATTTTGTAGTTCGATTGGTAATTGAAAATAAGCTTGAATTAAACGCGGAAGATTTTTTTTTGGTTGCAATGTGCCGGCAAATAAAATAAACGCTGGAGGTAAATGAAATTTTTCTATCACTTGCCTTTTTTCTTGTGTTGTAATCGTTTCTTGCCAACAGGGCGAAATACCATCATAAACAACGCTGATATTTTTAGCTTTGATGCCACAATATTCCACTAATTCTGGGATCATGGAATGAGAACCAGTGATGACATGATCTGCCCATTGAAAAGATAATTTTCTTAACCATTTTTTTAACACGCCAAATTTGGCGCTAAAATACCACTGCGGATATTTAAACATCATGGCATCATGCACTGTCGCTACAATGGGAATATTTTTTAATTTTGGGATCATATGATCCGTTGTATGAAAGATGTCAATGTTCAATTGTGTATGTAATGGTTTTAGCATCGAAACCAGAGTGGCTTTAGTATATGAAAAAGGAAAAATGTATCCTCCTTCATAAGTAGAGGTATTAAGATCTGGATGAGGAAAAGAAATTGGAACGACGTGATGTCCTAAATGGCTAAATTCAGCAAGTAAATTTTTCGTGTAAGTTCCTATGCCGTCAATTTTTCCTTGTGAAATAGCAGGTTCGATAGAAGTGCAACTTAAGCCAATACGCATAATCGGTGTTTATTCCACTATAAGATATCTTCTAAAATAATATTGTTTTGATTTTCAATTGATTTGCTATGTAAAGATACTTTTTCCTGCACAAAAGTTTTAAATCTTTTTTGAAATTTTTGTGGAGCAAATCGCAAAGCGTTATTTCTGCAAGTTGTGATTCTTATTAAGGATTGATTTATTTCAAATTCTTCTATAGCACGTTGGATACTTGCAACATTTTGTTCTTCAAAAAATACGCCAGTGGGGTAATCGCTATCGAGTCCACGAATGGTTTCTAAAACAGCTCCTTTACCATAAGCAATCACGGGTGTTCCGCACGCCTGAGCTTCCAGAGGAGCGATACCAAAATCTTCTTCAGCAGCGAAAACAAAGGCTTTCGCGCGTTGCATGTAATCAATTAATATTTCTGTCGGTTGATATCCGAGTAATTCAATATTTTTAGCTGACTTTGATTTAATTTTTGCAAAATCTGGTCCATCGCCGATCACAATGAGCTTTTTATCAGACATTTTTGCGAAACTCTCGACAATGAGATCTATTTTTTTATAGGGTACGCATCGTGAGGCAGTGAGATAAAAATCTTCTTTTTGAGCAGTGGGGGTAAACTGATTAGTATCAACTGATGGATAAATGACTTCTGCTTGACGTCGATAGGTTTTCCAAATGCGACGCGCAATGAAATTCGATATTGCCAAAAAATGACCAACCCCATTCGCAGTACGTTGATCCCACATCCGCATTTTATGTAAAACGCGTTGTGCTAAAAAACCTTTCAATCCCTTATTTAAGCCCGTTTCTTTAAGATATTGATGTTGCATATCCCAGGCATAGCGCATAGGGGAGCAGATATATCCAATATGAATTTGATCTGGGCCGGTAATAACTCCCTTGGCAATGGCGTGAGAAAGTGAAATCACTAACTCATATTGCGAGACATCTAATTGTTCAATGGCTAAAGGCATCCAGGGTAAATAGGCACGATATAATTTCTTTGCAAAGGGGAATTTTTGAATAAACGTCGTTTTAGCATATTTATTATTCAAAAATACGCGTTTATCATCGGGTAAAAAATCAATAACGGCAAATAAATCCGCTTCAGGATAGCATTGGATAATTTCTGCCAGGAGGCGTTCAGCCCCAGCATAGGTCACTAACCAATCACAGACTATTGCGGTTTTCATGAGTTTATCATACTCGATTTGGCTTCTTGGGTATACCTGTGTCTAAATCAAAAGCTTTGCATCTGGACTGGTATTAGTCAAGGGTCTAAATTCGATAGAAATCGTAGTAATAGCAATTAGGTACTTCGAGGTACTGCTGACATGCTTGGTTTATCTAAATTTTTAATACAATCTTCTAATCTATCACAGGAAGCATAAAATGCGAGTTCCATGCTGATGTCTTTTGACGATGAAAAATGTTCTCGTTCTTTTTTCAAAAGTTGGATTTGATGCTGAATATCAATTATAAGTTGTTTAGGAACGACATCTGTCTGAGTCACTCGATACAGCATTGCCGCCAAGATACCCATATTAAGATTAGGTGTTGCAGTGAATAATCTTTCATTTTTTATTTTTTCAGCTAATTTTATTAATGATTCTCCCTGAACACGTACTTTTTTGAGTGACTCGCCTTCATACGTACCCTCTACAACAGTTTTATTAAATTTATTTGGCAAGTAAGAAACCCAGGTACAATACATTTCATTCAGACTTACATACATGTCAGTAAGATAGTTAAATTCTTTAATAAAACTAACTTCACTATCTGCTGAAATCTGTTTTTGCTTATACCGATCAGCAAGCTGAACGATCAAATTGGCAAGAGATTCGAGTGCATCTTGTCCAACTAGAAGCGTATCCTTAAGAGTATAATATTTTTGTTCAGTAACAGGATGCGCTAGCATACCCTTAAATTTCGCTAGTCGGCTGCAAATAGAGGTCCAAGCTGCTTCTTCAATTCCTAACGATTTTAGTCTTAGACATTGTTCACTTGTATGAAATTTTTTATAAAAAAGCTCCAGCTGTTTACCAAATTCATGAGTTACAATGGCATTAGAATTCGCTAATTTAACTTCAGGATAAAAGATAATTGCGTACTCTCCACCGAAAGGAGGGTCGGTTACCTTAATTTCTTTTTCATTTACTGCTATTTTGGTTTCAGGATAATGACTTGGAACAGTGTTTCTTAATTGTTCGGAAGATAAGGTAGTAGGTCTGGTCGGAAGATTATGCTCTTTAGACTTAACCCCAGGGTTTGCATAATCTGCGTGGGCAATATAATCACCGACCACTCTATCCCACATAACCCTGTTCGTATTGGAAGTTATTGTGTGGCTTACATGAAAGGGAAGCATATCTTGTAAATGAGGAGACACTGGATCAAGCTCCACATCAGCGCAAACATCGACTAAATCTAACATTACATTACCACCCAAAGTAGGTACTTCAACAATTGGCAATTTTGGTTCTATAGGATAGGCTGATGATTGGGAAAAAAACCTACTCTTCGTACTTTCTTTATTTTTGAGGTATTGCATTAATCGAAAAAAATTTATGTGATAATTTGGATCATCTCCTCGCAGAGATCGTTTGTACATGGGCTGCAATTTAAAAAATTCTCCGCATTGCACGTGAACAGGATAGTTTAGTACCATCTTTTCGCTAGTTAATACGGCAAAAGAGCTAAATAAAAAGGATAAATTTGCATGACAACTTTTTGCTTTTTCAGAAATTGCCGCCAGTATTTTTTCTAGATCTTCAAATTTGAGTGGTTCATTAGCGGTATGTAGGGAAAACTCAACTAATGAAACTTTAGTAAGACAATCTTCATGTCCAGGTTTAACCTTAAAACTTCCGTCGCTTGCTTTAAAAAAGTGTCTATTTTGATGTTCTAAATTCACAATATCCATCATCATAGTAATATGATCAATTAGCCGTTGTATTGGATTTTCTCTTGGCCTAGTTCCATACTCACCCACACGACCAAAAAAAGAAGTCGTACAAATAATAGCATGATCAACGCTCAGGTGTTTTTGCGTTTTAGCTTCATCAAGAATGCTTCTGAATGACATGGTTGCTGCTCAATGAAATAGGTATATTAAAATTATAGCATGTGGCTTAACAACTACGGATAAGCTTCTAATACTTTGAAAATACGAAATAAATATGAGGGATGTAGGTTAATATATTCGGCAATTGCCTTTAAATATAAACGACAATTTTCTTCGTGAATTTCATGGCCTTTTAACTTATGTGCTCGAAGTCTCTACTTTGGCGCAGGAATTCTATAGATGTGGCCTACCAGTGGCTTCCTTCTCAGGCTGGGTTCTTAACCCACTTGGTTCTGTATTTGGTGTTGCAGCAGCTTCTTTTTCAACGGTACTTTGTCCTGCAATAGCTTCATCCTTTACATCTTGGAAAGATTTTCTTTTTTCTTTCTCTGTTGCAACACCAGGACTCGAAGGTGCGCTTTGCTGCAATTCTATGGAAACACTTAAAGTTGAGGAGCGCTTTCTGAGTTGAGCTTTTTCCTCTGGTCGAGAATGAGTTAGGCTATTGCCAGCTTTTATAACTTCGGCATCACCCGTTTGAACATCCGCATGAGAAGCGAACTTTGATTTTCTTCGCTCTTCTAAAATCTCTCTTAGATGTTGAGGATCTGAAGACATGGGTTTCATAGGGGCAGTTAAAGGTTTTCCAGCAAACGGTATTCCTATAGGAATATATGAAATTCCCCATGTTATTATTTCAGGAAGAAAAAATAGTACCGAAACCAACCCTTTTAATCCCATTCCTAACCAATTTGATTCATTTTTTCGAGAACCTTTTTTTACGAAAGTTGGATTTAATTTTTCTCCAATAGCATCTATGGCTTTATGCAAAAGTCGTTTCAAAAATGTAACACTGAAATTAGGAAAACCAGTAAAATAAAGTGTATTATAATTTTCCCAATCATTGCATAGTTCCAGTCTCTTTTAATATCTTCCCATCCAAAACCGGAGCTAAATGATTTGGGAATGTCTAGCATGAACTTCAATCGATTGAATTTTTCTTCTCCTAGTTTATCTCTAAACCATGCCAAGGGGCGATACTCAGCAGCTTTATCTTCTTCTTTCTCAACTTGAAGATAAGCTGAAAAATTATTTGATACTACTGCTTTTAATCGTTCCTGAGAAAATTTGATTGGTTTTATTAAGGGATGAATATTCTTTGCTTCAAGTTCTTTCTCGATAAATTTATCAAATCGTTCTGGCTCCTTTTCGTCTAAAAGCATTTCTAGTTCTTCTATGTCCTTAGTAAAATTTTCTATAGCTTTTATATCAGCATCTATTGCAACTTGCGCCGATTTCAAAAGTTGTTTTGTTTCCTCATCTATATTTTGTTCTGCTATCTTTTTAGCGATAAATTCTTTTGCCTCTTTACTTGGATATTCTTTTCCATCTATTTCATATTGGGTATGAACTTCTCCTAACCCTTTTCTAAGGTTTTCCAATCTTTTTTCAAGCGATCTCTTATATTCTAATTTAGCTTTCAAAACATCAGCCTTAAAATATGAAATAGGATCTTTTTCAAGATCAGCTAATCTTGATTGGGCATTAGAAAGTTGAATAGCAATTTCATCTGATGGTGTTTCGCTTTGAATAGTTTCCAATTCGCTGATTTTAATTTTGAGATCAGCTTTTAGAAGTTGAAAAAGCTCTTCAAAGTTTGAGGGAGGTGCACTCTCGAGTTTGCGTTCATTCATAAAATAGCCACCATTTATTAAATCAGGCACTACTAATAGGATAGTGTCAATATCGGAATCGCTTGCTCTATTAATTACATTATAATATTAATTCAATTTTTTGTATTTTTACTGAAAATTCAAAAAGTTAAAAAAACTTATTTTAACTCACGAAAATCACTAATGGATTATACTTAAAGAATGACCATCTAAGGGTGCATTAGTTTTAGAACTCGCAGTCGAGGCTCCAAAAACAACAATGGAGATACTTTTATGCAGCATGACTCAAAAGATGACATAAATACTCTTATCGATCTAATAGAAAAAGCTGCTAATGCCAATGAAAGCGATCGTCCTAAACAAATGCATGCTCTTGGAATTTTTCTAGGTAAAAAGCCAGGCATTTTAAATGAAAAAGTGACCCGCCCTCCCAACACATACAATAGTCCTTTACTTTTTGCCGTAATTAATCGTTATTTCTCAGTGGTTCCTATTTTGCTGCAATATGGTAACGTTTATGGTGCACCGGTTGATCGTGATTACGAAATAGGCGCTTCCGCATTAGATTGGCTTATACATATGAGTAATACTTCTAATTCAAATGAAGAACAAGTGGGGGCGCTAGTACAAGAGCTTATAAAATTTAAAGCAACCGTTAGAGAAGAATTAATTGAAGTTGCAAATAGAAATGGTATGTCAAAAATAGCAGGTGGGTTAGCTCAATATGTACTTTCAAAAAAGGCTGAAGAATTTAAATCATCTGAACTAAGCGATGAAGAGAAAGCTTTTCGTCACGCAATTGAAAAGCGTGATATGAAAGTGATTAAGGAAATGTTTTCACGAGGATTTCCTTATGACTATATGCCTAGTGGTCAAGATGTTTTGGCCTTTGCTGAAAATACGTTGAAATATGGTGAAGTCGTGGATTATATCGCTCTGATAAACAGAGCAGCAACTTCTGCTGCTTTTCCTACGAGTAGAGATTTAAGTGCGTTTAACGCAAGAGTTAAGCACAATAAAGAAATTTATGACTACAAAAATAGAGAAGGAAAATCACTAATTGACTTATTGGAAAATGCCGCTGACGTACCAGCAAAAGAAACTATGCTTAAAAAGTTAGGTATAGAAAAAAGTGAACCTACAATAAATCCAGAATGGGAAGAACGTAATAAAGATATTTTAGCTATTCTAAGAGGAGATGAAAAGAAATCACCTTATCAACAACTTGCAAAGTTTGGGAGCTGGGCAGCTCCGAAAGCATCATCTACTACTGATATGCCGCCTCCACCAGCGCGTCCACCACGTAATAAAGACCGATAAACGACAAATCATAAACTCCGCAGTTCAATTCGAGCAAGCTAATATGTTTAAGATAGGGAAAGGTTTTCTAGTGTGTTTGGCAAAGTCATTTTTTCTATACTATTAAAAAATAATTTGCCATGGTTTGAAGGCAAAATGGATGCATTTTCTTCAAGAATTACAATATCAGATGAGAAAACTTCGGCTAAATTTTTTGCGGATGGAAAATCAATATCAAGATGATAAACCGGTTTTTTATTGACTTCAAAATTGACTTTTTCATGGGTATAAAAATAATAAGTGATTTTAGAAAATAACTTATTATCCATTAAAATATCAATTAATTGCGTCATAAAGCTTCCACCAATAAAAGCGGCAGTAACTGAGGGATGAAGATTTTGTGTTTGAAAATTTAATTTGGGGACGGTATAGTTAAAATCAGGTCGAAATAAATTAAGTAATTTCAACAAATCTTGATCAGAATTTTTTGGTTTATGAGTTAATTTATATTCGAAGCTTAGAGAATTTACATGCACCTTTCCTACTTGATTGATTTTTTTTATAAGAATATTCGCGGCTAGACTGACTCCGAGATTATTCCAATGTGTTCCGCCTTTGGGAAACATAGGAATTCCGTATTGAACAGAGCTGGATACAATCAAATCATGTCCATTAATGTAATGGATATGTCTTTCATTTAATAATTTTTCCATTATTTTTACGCGAGAATTTTCGCTATTTTTGTTACAGTGAAAGCGATCAGGAATAGCTTCAGGTAGAAAATCAGCTTTCGAAGGACTGATAAAATAAATAAGAGTTTTGCCTTTTTTTTCAAAAAAATCACTCATGATTTTTATCTTGTTGGCCCATTCTTGTAACTGATACAAATTTTGTGGCTGAGAGCAATGCGCTAGAATATAGCTAAGTTCAAAGAGTTGATTCGATTTGCCAATGATGATTTGGCTATTTTGGGAATACGATTTTTTAAAGACAGAGTAATAAATTTGATTGTTAATGCGAATAAGAAAACTACGTAAGGGCAGTTTGTTAGTGATCATTTTTTCATAAGATTTTTGTATATCGTGAGAATTAAAATGATTTAAATCCAAAGGAGGTTTGGTAGATTGATCAGTAAAGCCAGTTAATTTAAATTGAGCTGTAAGATGTTTAGAGAGTTGTGTTTTGCTAAGACGAGTTGTTAACGCTAAGACTAGTGGCAAAAATAATAATATAAATATTATCCAAATTAAATTGTGCCGTAGCAAAAATTTGTGCATAAATCAAACCAAATATCCAATTAAATTATATAGATTGTTTTTTAAGCCTCAAGAATAAAGAAGCGTGAAGATAAGTGAGTAAAACAGAGCATAGGATAATGTAAATGATTAAGTAGTTAAAGTACAAATTTTTTCATCAAATCATAAAGCAGTTCTCCGTGTTTGGTATTTCTTTACCTGGGGCGTAGGTAAAAGGTATCTTTCTGGATCCTGGCTTTTGATCAAGATAATTGCATTTTAAAGATTCGAGCTAGGCACATATCTTGTCTCTTGTCGCCCTCCTGCAACATTGACTGCACATGCTCTAAATTTCACTCTTGGCGCTTGTCCTCTTCCTGCAACATTATATTCACGTGAAGTGGACGTTCTAGGAGCAGACGAGGCAGCTGATATAATCTTAAGTTGAGGTTTAGGTGGAAAAATTGAATTATGACCAATCGAAACTCTTACCTGCCCATTTGCTTTTCCATCATGTTGTTGAACTGATGAGGAGGCAGTTGAGATGGGTGCCTTTTCAAATAAAGTTGTAGTTATTGCTCTAGGAATATCTCGTCCTAAACTTGGGACGCCTGATTGGGATGCAGAACGACTTGATTCGGAAGGTGCAGATGTCAGGCTAGCTCCTAAATAATCAGCATCTGCTCCTGAGTAATATTCCGAAAGTAATTCATCTTGTTTTTGCACTTCTTCTTGTTGAAGTTTCGCCAAAGCTTCCTTCTCTAATTTTTTTCTTTGCTGAGTAGTCATATCACTCGTATGTTTTTCTTCCTTATCAAGATCCGTCATAGCTGTAGTTATATGGGCAGATGTTACTATTGCAGTATCCGTCGTCTTATCTTTTTCAAGTTGTTTAGCAGCTAAAGATTTTTGAAATTGTTCATCCCAAACAGCAGCATCAGGCTCAGGTGTTAATGCAGTATCAATAGGAACATCTTTCTTAGCTGTTGAAGATTCTTGGAATTGTTGTTCCCAATCACCAAGTGTTGCTGCAGTATCAGTAACATCCGGCTTAGATTTTGATGCTTCTAACCGCTGTCTTTGTTTCTCTCTTTCCATCTCTTTCTGTCTTGCTATCTCGCACAATTTTTCCTTCTCTCTTTCCATCTCTTGCTGTTTTGCAATCTCGCTCAGTCTTTCCTTCTCTCTTTCCAACTCTTGCTGTCTTGCTATCTCGCATAGTCTTTCCATCTCTTGCTTTTTTGCGATCTCGCTCAGTCTTTCCTTCTCTGCCTTCTCTCTTTCCATTTCTTGCTGTTTTGCAATCTCGCTTTGCCTTTCCTTCTCTGCATTCTCTCTTTCCATCTCTCGATGTTTTTCCAACTCTTTTTCCATTTCTTGCTGTTTTTCCCTCACTTCTTGATAGACTTTTGAGTTAAAAACATCGATTATTTGAAAATCATCATTACCGCTAATAAAAACCTTACCCGTCTTTAAACAACTTTTAAACTCTCTAGTCGGATGAAAATCACAATCGGCCAACTTAATAGGTTTTTCCATATCGATGTTATACACCCATAAGGCATTATGAGTGGGAATAAGAATATTACCTTTATCATCAAGACGAATAAAACGGTATATTTGATTTAAAAACAGGTTTATTGCCGTTTCCTCAGGAAACCAAAAGGCTTTTATTCTATCTTCAACTGGAACATAACCAATGTCTAGTAGAGAAAGAGAGTTGCTTTTAGTTAACTTGGGGGATGAAATATCAGTTACATCCCATAATTGAGCGCATGTTCTATTACTATCTTTTTTATCCGGAAAGAAAATTAAGACATTATTTGGAAATAATTCGACTACTGGAAGCGATTGTAAGTGAGGATGGCAGTGAGGGTCGCCGTATGGAATATGAAGGGGTCCTTCCAGTTTTATTTCCCCATACTGATCTTTATCACTATCCCATAAAATAAGTTTATCAACTTCGTGTTCTCCTACCAAAAATTGATTACCGCTAATCGGTAAAAATTCAGCTCGAGACGGAATATTATATTTCGTAGCTTGATATCTAATTATTTCAAATTTTTTACTCTCTTTTAAAGGATGAATTTCTCCATTAGTAAAATGATGCAGACTAATACATTTACCAGAAAAAAAGGCAACCTTTAATAATCTTTCATCTGGTATATGCTTTATGTTTACTTTAAATAAATCGTGTAAAGAGTTCATTTTCCAGTTAAGATAAGTTGTTCCAAATTCAGTATTAATAGACCCATCAAGATTGTGTAATTCTATTTTTAAATTATCTGCAAATTGACCTGAAAAATCATATGTAAGAGTAAGAAATTGCGCTTTGTTATTATGCTCGATAAAAAGATATCTTTCATTTTTTGCCGGTGATACTGTTGGTTCACGATCTGATGATAACGGGTACTGTATAAACTCATGACGACCATAACCCGACTGTTGGTGTACCACTACTGCATCTCCAACAAATCCTACTTCTTTTATTACGTAGAAGGCATCATGGCCATGCAAATCATCACGCATTTTTAATTTTTGTTTTGTTACAGGGCTTAGTTCATGTTCATGTTTATGTTCAAGTTCAAGTTCCATTACACGTGGACTACTCATTTCTAGCTCCTAATTTTGTATTTAACATATAATTTATAAAAAAATTTACAATCGTGAATGCAATGCCGTGCCTGTTGTTGGCAATCGAGACTTAGCAGCATTCATTTCTCTGCCTGGATGATTCATATGTTGCGGTCTAAATAAGTTCAAATCCGGGTCTAATTGTGAAAATCTTAGCTTATTTTGTTGAAAGAATGCTTCAAACCTAGGGTCAATAAGATGATTATCATCTCGTTTAGCCATTTTAAAAAGTTGATCAATTAAAAACATGGATTGAACGAATTTCGGATGGATTTCTGAAAAAAGTTTACATAAAGTACTGAAATGACGATTAACATGTGATGTGAAAAGTATGAATTCTTCTTTTTTTTGAAGAAGATCAGCGTACATTTGTTTTGCTTTTTCAATGTCTGATTTCATTGATTGGAAAATATCAGAAAGTAGGAAAAGATAGAATTCTGTATTAGAAGTCTCTTTTTTTTCACCATTCTCCGACACTGTGTGGGTTGTTTTTTCGTCTTCTACTTTTGACGGAGTTTTAGCAGCCTTGGACACATCATCAGGATCTTTATGATTTTTATTGATAACTCTTTCAGCTCCAGTAGTAGATTTAGTTTTAGTACCCATGGCAAGATTTACCACACGCCTCGTTGATGTCATCTCTTCACTATGTCTTTGCATAAAGCACCTCTTAAGTAATTGTGTAAATTTTATACTATTTACCTTAAGGTTTTATTAGCAGACAATAACAAAATATTTTATCAGATTAATCAATGGGTTAAATTTTAGAGATTTAGAATAGTCTATAATTATATAAAGTTACTTTTTGGAGAAGTTATATGTCTCGTGCACATAGCTTATTCCAGGCTCAAAGGCAAAAATTTAATATTTCTTCAAAGCCGACTGCCAAGGCGATGTCATTAAATGGCGGGTATGGTGATTATTTTATAAAATTATGTTCAGATTTTAAAACCTTGGAGGGCAAGGAAAATGAAGAAAAACAACAAATCCAAGAAATAGAACGAAAAAATGCATTACTCATGGCTGCTGAGGCTGAATTAAAAACAAAAGAAAAAAAGGAACAAGAAGAAGAAAAAAAAGCAAAATCTGATTTAGAAAATGCAAAGAGTTTACAAAGAGAAGCAGAAGAAAAATTAGAAAGAGAAGGACAAAGCCAACAATTATTGTTTGATATTCGAGATGCTTTTGATTCATCCATACAAACCTTTCAAGAAAATGAAAGATCAGAACAAATAAAACAAGCATTATTAAAGGAAACTAAATTACTTAACATAAGATTATAACAAAAAGACAGAAAAAGTGAATTTCAGCAACTTAAACAACAAGCGCAACATGAATTGAAGCAAGGCAAATTAAAAGATGCAAAACTTGTGGATTTACAAGATTATTATTTAAATAAGGTATTATTACCTTTTATTAAACCTAAAAAAGAAGACTATGAATTTAAAGAACAATATAATGCTGAGAAAATGAAAATTGAAGAGGCTAAAAAATATTATAAGAAGTTAATACTTAAATATTTAACAACAAAATTAAGAGATAACGGCATTCCTGCGGTCATAGGTCTTCCTAAAATAGCAAACATTGAGAAATTATTAGATCAAATTTTATTTGATCAAATGGAAGATGCAGAGCGAAGAGAAAAATTTAAAACTTTATCAACAGTTTTAAAAACAGCAAATCTACCTGATACAGAAGTTGTAGGTTTAATCGAAATTTTAATTCAATCTTCTAAAAACGAAAAATTTGTTGAATTAGAAGAAAAAATTTCGAAATTTAGAGACAAATCAGCAAAAGATACAGATAAAGGTAAAGCCGAGAATATCCTTTTATGGAAAGTCATGCCAAATCGAAAACAGATACAAGAATCAGATAAGAAGTGGTTTGATCCTAATGACGAAGATTATCAAAAATTCCTTAAAGGGTTGAAATCAGCAGATCAAGTGAAGGAAGCAATGATACATTCAAAAAGAAGACAGGCTAGGGAAGAGCGAAAAGACGCGGAACCGAATCATTTAAGAACATTATTACAAAAAGCGCTAAGCGGTGATAAGGCAAATTTAGATATAGAATTAAGTCAATATATCGAAAAAGGAATTTTGACTGAAACTGAGAAAGAGGAAATAATGGCATTAATTTCTGCATTTACTATCCCACAAGTAAAATTAAGAATTCGAGATCCTATTGCAGAATTAAAACAAAAATTGGCTGAAGCAACGGATGCAGTTCAATTGATTTCAACTTTAAAATCAAAGCCAACTTCTTCAGAATCATTTAATGCTTTGATTGAACAAACTGTACTAGAGAAAGAAGATAATTGGTTATCACCGCTTAGACAATTACAAAAATCTGTTAGACAATGTCAGGAACAAGTCGTACTACAAGCAGCCAAACATGAAGAAAAATCATCTTGTTTAAGTCAGACTCAATCCAAGTTAGCTGAAAAAAGAAGAGAAATTAAGATTTCGGAACAAGAACGTAAGAAGAAAGAATCGCAACACCAAAGCGCGCTTAAAAAACTTGAACTAGCTAAACAAAAACCAATTGCAGAAGAAAAAAAACTTGCTGAAATGCTTGCCTATCAAATGATGTTTGCAGCTAAAATTTATCTTGATAAGCAATCCCTATTTCATAAAAAATGGGATTTGAGGTATCGTTTTCATCATCGTAAAGGAGATATTGTTGATGCAGAAAATATGGCTAAAGCCTTGCACGGATTGTTAAAAGAAAAAATTTATACTTTTAATGAGGTACTTAAATTAATTCTACCTTATTTAAACAAATCTAAATTACATAATAATTCATTGGGAACTTATATGCTTCAAGTACTTTTTAATAAGGGAGTTCCGCCAGGTTTATTTGAGTTAATCGCATCAGGAAATGGATGTCCATCTTTTACAGATGTTTTTATTGAAGCTAAACAACAAACGCTTAGTCCAAATTTAGAAGAAATACAATTAGTATCCCCCAAAGAAGAGAAATTTAGTGGCGAAGTTCAAGCCCAAATTTTCATGAAAAACTCACCTTTGCGCAAAGATTCTGCTTATTTTCGTCAGGAAGCCCGTTCTCATGCTGAAAAAAATCTACTTGAGCTGCGGGATTTATTTCATAATCAACTCCGTCCTGGGGCTCAATTTCAAGCGCAGTACGGACCAACAACTTCACGCATGGGGTAACGTTATTGGATAAAAATTTTTTATGTCATAATTATAATTAAAATACAATAACTTAACATGTTATATTCCTTGCAGGTAATAACATATATATATTTTAATGTTCCTAGATTGTGTTGCACTTTTCTATACATTTTTGTATACTAAATGTGTATAAGAGGATTATTTTATGCGCAGATCGCAAGAACCTGTATCTATTAATATTCGAGCTAAGATTTCCCAACGCGACCTTATTGATCAAGCAGCAAATGTACAAGGTCGTAGTCGTTCTGACTTCATGTTAGATGCTTCTTGTCAAAAAGCGGAAGAAGTCTTGCTTGATCAAGCTTTTTTTGTAGTTAAGGACAGTGCATATGAACAATTCCAGGAACTCCTTGATAAACCACTGCCTGCTACTGACAAATTAAAACGTTTGCTATTAACTAAGGCTCCGTGGGAAAAATAAAATTGAATAAATTGTCACCGCCTCAGCCGATAACGCTTGAGCATAATATAATGGATTTTGATAGTGGTGTGTCATCATTAGATGAATGGCTAAAAAAGCGCGCTCTTAAAAATCAAGCCTCAGGTGCTTCACGTTGTTTTGTTTTATGTGAAGGTAAAAAAGTGATTGGCTTTTATAGTCTATCAGCGGGAGCCATTTGTCACGAATCAGCACCAAAATCATTACGTCGCAACATGCCTGACCCCCTTCCTGTATTATTGCTAGGTAGACTAGCAATTGATATAAATTATCACAACAAAGGACTAGGAAGTGCATTGTTACGAGATGCCATGTTACGTGCCGTTACTGTTGCTCAAGAGACAGGAATATTTGCGATTTTGGTCCATGCTTTATCTGAACCAGCCAAACAATTTTATTTGTCACGCGGATTTGTTGAATCACCACTACAACCGATGACATTGATGGTAACACTGCAAACCGTACGTTCGATTTTGATAGAATCCAGTCATTAATCAAGATCGAGCGAGAGCGCAGATTTTTTTTAACTTAATATATAGATATAGAGGTCAAAGCTATGTTTAGGTCGCTTGGTTTTTAAAAAGATTCAGTTTTTCAAAATTAGTTTTGGGATTGAGTTTGACCTAAACATAGCTTTGACACCCTATGATATGGACAAACAATTTAACGCATGGGGTAACGTTATTCGATGTGAGCTTCTATTTTTAAAGAAGCTCACAATTCTGTTTGATTATGTCAATTTATCTTAATCGCAACGGATCACAAGCCAGTGTTGTAGATTCTTCTTTCACTGGCTTTGGACTGAAAGTACCAAACGTTGCCACACCTTTTTTAGCTTCATCAGAAACTAGCAAAGTTTCATCACTTGATTTTTTGGGAGCTTCATCCGTGGACGATGAAATCGGCATCTGTTTTAAAGGTATTTCTTTTCGCAATTGATTTATTCTGTCTTCGTTACAAAAAGTGTTTAGAGCTGTAATTCTTGCATCAAATAATCTACGGTTGTATGCATTTGGATTACTTTCATGGCCATGGCCTATCTGTAATGCACTGATTTGAGGTAATCCAAAAATATCTAAATAGAAGTTACCGCCGAGTTTTGCGCCGTCCTTAGGTTGATCATAATAAGAAAACTTTTCATTTATTTTTAAAGTACGCGGCGCTGGTTTGTTTTCATCAAAATTTTTCACACCACGAATAATTTCATTGGCATCGCGTGGTGTGATCATTTTTGCTTGTATTAAACCGTATACCATAATTTGATAAAAACACGCTTTTGCACACCAATAACCTTTTGAAGCAAAATCCGGGCTTTTAGTTTTAAAGTCATCAAATTTGTCAATGTTATTTTCTAGTCGACGATTCGCTTCAAACAGAAATTCTAAATTGGAATACAAACCTGATGTTAAAACTTTTTCATTCTGTAATTCTATAAATTGCTTAAGTTCTTCAAATAATGCAGCATATTTTCCATCTGTATCCAAATCTCTTGCAGGAATGACTTTTTCTATCACTTTGTCGACTACAGTTAACTCTTCATTCAATTTAACTTGTGCTGCCTCTTTCCAGCCTAGTGGGAATTGCTCTGTTCTCTGCTTTTTTTCTGCTTCAGGATCATAAGCTAATAATAATTTTTGCAGCATATCAGCCATTTCCAAGTCATTACTACCTAGCGCTTTTTGATATAAAGTGCCTTTGACTTTCATACCGGCCGCATTGCTAGCTTGTGTTACATTAAAAAGTAAACGTGGATTTTTTTCAATTAAGGCTTTTACTTCATCAGGGTTACCTGCATTTAAAACCAGTTGATCCGCCAAAACGATTTCGTCTGTAATCGCAGCTTTCGATTCTGTTTTGTCTACTGAGGATGAAATTTCCTCAAGGAATCTACTAGGTTGTTTTGGTAAATCTTGTAAATTATCTAATGCTTGTTTTAATTCGATTTGTCTTAATTTTTCTAGTGGTTTCTCTTGTATCTTGATGGCCCTATCTAATTTAGAAAGTATTAATTCAGTTATTTTTGCTTGAGCAGGCGTCGGTTTTTCGTCTTCTTTACTACCTGGTGGGAATGTAGCTTGTAATACTTCAACTAAAGATTTTACCGATTCCATTATTGTTTCTATTTCTTTCATATCGGGTTCAAATTCTTTCAATATTTCAATTACTTTTAAATTTGATTCTTTTAAACCAAGCTTTTTTAACTCCGAAGTATCTAATTTCAATAGTTTTTTATTTTCTGATACAAGTTCCTTCTGTTTGGATTCAAAACTTGAAACAATTTCGCGAATACTAAACATGTAATTTGCTCCTCATTGTAAAATATTTAAGTCAATAATTTTCTAATAAACATTTTTTTGGCATTATTGCAAAAATAGACAATGATGCAAGTAAACATTTCAGAAAACACCATATTTGTGTAATTTATCCTCAAATTGAATTTAATTAATTCAAATTCGCAGTATGTTTCTACCGCCGAATTTAATATTCAGAGAAATTACCTTAAATGAAAAGAATCATAACCCGATGCTGTAGATTCTTCTTTTGATGGTTTCGGTCTGAAGGTACCAAACGTTGCAACGGCTTTTTTAGTTTCCTCAGAATGTAACAAAGTACCATCACTCAATTTCTTGGGTGCTTCATCTGTGGATGGTGAAATCGACATCTGT
>JANWKO010000169.1 GCA_025451335.1 Gammaproteobacteria bacterium | reverse complement strand
TCAGAACAAGAAATCGTAGTTGATACTAATGAACTAATCGCACAACGACGAGCAAAATTAACAGATCTACGCAGGCAAGGCATTGCTTATCCTAACGAATTTCGACGTAATGCATTAGCTGCTAAATAACATGCAAATTATGAAAAGAAAACTGACCCTGAATTAGAAGCGACTCCAGTTAATGTTAAAGTGGCTGGCCGTATTATGACACGCCGTTTGATGGGTAAATCCAGTATTGTGCATTTACAAGATATGTCGGGTCGTATCCAAGTCTATATTCGTCAAGATGAAGTCTCCCCAGAAAAATATGCTGAATTTCAAGATTGGGATCTGGGTGACATAATTGGTGTAGAAGGTAAATTATTTAAAACTAAAACGGGTGAATTATCTGTTCGAGCTAGTAACATTCAATTATTAACAAAATCACTTCGGCCACTACCAGATAAATATCATGGTTTAACTGACCAAGAATTACGATATCGGCAACGCTATTTAGACTTATTAGTAAATGAAACAACTCGTAATACATTTGTTATTCGCTCAAAAATAATTGATGCGATACGTCAATTTTTGACGATGCGTGATTTTTTGGAAGTAGAAACACCTATGATGCAAGTTCTACCTGGTGGTGCAGCAGCTCGACCGTTTGTCACGCATCATAATGTTTTGGATATGCCATTATATTTACGGATTGCGCCTGAATTATATTTAAAACGTCTCGTCGTGGGAGGTTTTGAGCGCGTATTTGAAATTAACCGAAACTTTCGTAATGAAGGATTATCCACTCAGCATAATCCCGAATTTACTATGTTGGAATTTTATCAAGCTTATGCGGATTATAATGATTTAATGGATTTAACCGAGGAAATGTTTCGATTTTTAGCGCAGCAAATACTAAATTCGATGACCATGACTTATTTGGAGCATACGTTTGATGTTGAAAAACCATTTGCTCGCATTACTATGTTTGATTCTATTTTGCAATTTAATCCAGAATTAAAAGCTGATGATATTAGTTCAATAGAAAATGCTAAAAATACAGCAAAAAAATTGGAAATTCCTCTTCAGGAAAGTTATGAGCTGGGAAAAATTCAATTAGAAATTTTTGAAAAAACAGTTGAACATAAATTGATTCAACCGACTTTTATTACGGAATATCCTGCCGAAGTTTCGCCTTTAGCGCGACGCAATGATAAAAATTCATTTATTACAGATCGCTTTGAATTATTTATAGCAGGTCGTGAAATTGCCAATGGTTTTTCCGAGTTGAATGATGCTGATGATCAAGCAGATCGATTCCGCAAACAAGTGGCAGAAAAAGAAGCCGGTGATCTTGAGGCTATGCCCTATGATGAAGATTACATCACAGCTTTAGAATATGGCTTACCCCCAACTGCGGGCGAAGGAATTGGTATTGATCGATTAGTCATGCTTTTTACTAATTCGCCGTCAATTCGTGATGTTATTTTGTTTCCGCATATGAGACCCGCGAAGGATTAATGCGGATAGCGGCCATTCCTAGTACATTCTAGCAAAGGCCGCTAGAGTTTTATTTGATTGAGCTCATTAATCCCATCATTGTGGAGTGACTTAAACGTGGGTTAATTTGAAACGAAACGGGTTGAGATATTTTTTTCCCAGCTTCATCAATTATCCAAATAGTCGCTTGTTTGTCATGAATTTCTTGCATTAGCCGATAATGATTGCCAGCTTTTAAAGTTGCGCTAATGTCGGCCTCAGTTTGATAACGTGTGCTTAAGAATCCATGTTCAGAGATGCTGCTAACGACAAAGTTGTGGGAGCCTGGTGTTACCAAAACTTCTTTCGTTGGGTTGTAGTAGAAGGGATTTCTTTTGCCATCTATTTGTAATACTTCCGCAATTTCATAGTTATTTAAATTTTTCCTGCTTTCGAATCCTTTAATTGTAGCAGAAGGTTCGCCAGGTGTGGGTTGAATATATTGAGCGGTACAAGAAGTTAATAAGATTGTGCAGCTGAAAAAAAGAATATTAAAAAATGATTTAGAAGTCATATGTTCTCCATGCAATTGTAAGAAGATAAGTCAAGAGAAGGTATATTATATTCTTTCTTAATTGGTTTGAAGTTATTATTACGCAGCCCCCACCTCAAGCTTTTTTCTTTTGTCGTTGATTCTCAATATTTGAATGTTTCTCAAAAACTTAATAATGGATAAAAAAATGTATAAATTAAAAATGAAATTAGGATTTTCATTGTTAGAAATGCTCATTGTGCTTTCTATTATTAGCATTATTTTAGTTTTTTCACTTTTTCCACAAAAAATCTTTTTGGATAAAGCGAATGACCAAGTTGCGAGTTCGCAGTTATTAAGGGCGATAAATTTAACACGCAGTGAGTCTATAACACGAGGCATTCCAGTAACACTTTGCAAAAGCACTGATAAACAAACATGTGGGGGTGAATGGAAAGAAGGTTACATCGTTATTGCAGATCAAAAAGTTCTTTTTACATTTCAAATGAGAGAAAAAGGCGAACTGCGCTGGCGTTCTTTTCCCTGGTATCGAAATGACCTGCAATTTTTACCGACAGGATTGCTCAACTCAGAAAATGGAACCTTTTGGTATTGTGCTTCAAAAAACAAAAATCCAAGTTGGGCGATTATGATTAGCTTAACAGGTCGAGCGCGTTTAGCTCTGCCAAACAAGGAGGGTAATATATGCGACGATAAAGGTGAATTTATAACCTGTTGAATTTTAACAGTTATTTTTCAATGTCGGAAGGTTACGACATCTAACCTTCTTCCTCCCAACCATTTGATTCGAATCCGGTTTGGTGTCTTTCAATTTTAATAAAATCAAAGTCTTGTGAATAAATATATCAACGATATGCAACGACTTCCCTATATTGGTTTAAGCGATTTGACTTCACCCAATCAACATTTGTTATTTTGGTGAAAAAAAGGTATAGTATCTGTCTCATCACCAAAATAACAAATGTTGATTTAGTGATATTTTAATAGAGTTGAGATAACTAGCTATGGGTATTACATTTATAGGTAGAAAAAAAGAGCTTCATCAGCTCAATTTATTATTAAATAAGAAGTCAGCTAGCTTGGTGACAGTGACAGGTAGACGCCGTATCGGTAAAAGCCGCCTCATTGAAGAGTTTGGAATGTCTCATAAGATATACATATTTTCTGGAATGCTTCCTAATGAAAAAACGACATTACAAAGTCAGCTAAATGAATTTGGCTGGCAACTTGGAAAGGCACTCGGACAACCCGCTTTTAAAGATAATGATTGGAATGATTTGTTTTTACGGTTAGCAAAACAAACTCGAAAAGGGCGAGTAATCATTCTTTTGGATGAAATTTCTTGGATGGGATCGTTAGACCCTGATTTTTTAGGTAAACTAAAAAATGCATGGGATTTAGAATTTAAAAAGAATCCCAAATTGATATTAGTATTATGTGGTTCTGTTTCTGCTTGGATTGAAAAAAATATTTTGAGTAGTTCGGGATTTCTAGGGCGGATCTCGCTTAGTCTTAAGTTAGAAGAATTACCTTTATTTGATTGTAATAATTTCTGGGCTGAGTCGGGTGATAATATTTCCGCTTATGAAAAATTTAAAGTGCTTTCTGTGACAGGCGGAATACCTAAATATCTCGAGGAAATTCAACCTAATTTATCAGCAGAGGAAAATATTAAAAATTTATGTTTCAATCGTAGCGGGCTTCTTTTTAATGAGTTTGAGCACATATTTTCAGATATTTTTGGTAAGCGTAGTGAGATTTATAAACGTATTGTACAGTGCCTTGCAGATGGAAAATATGCGTATGAAGATATATATGAAAAATTAAATGTAGAAAAAAGTGGTGTAATCAGTGAGTATCTTGATGAGTTGGTAAAATCAGGATTTTTACGAAGAGATTTTACTTGGGATATTAAAAGCGGTAAAGCGTCAAAGCTTAGCAAATATCGTATCAGTGATAATTATTTAAGATTTTATTTAAAATATATTATTCTTAATAAAGAAAAAATTGAGCGTGATAGCTTTGCAAACCAATCTTTAGCTTCATTGCTCGGCTGGGAAGGTGCGATGGGTTTACAATTTGAGAATCTAGTATTGAGTAATCGTCAACAAATTTTGCAGTTACTTCGCATTAATCCAGATGATGTCATATATGACAATCCTTTTTTTCAGCACAAAACAATCCGACAAGAAGGTTGTCAGATTGATTATTTAATTCAAACCAGATTTGATACCTTATACGTTTGTGAAATTAAATTTTCAAAGTATCCTATCAAGGTAGATATCATTGCTGAAATGCAAGAAAAAATACGACGCTTAAAAGCGCCAAGACATATTTCTCGCCGTGCTGTACTAATCCATGTAAATGGGGTACATGAAGAAGTAATTGAGAGTCGATTTTTTTCTAATATAATTGATTTTGGTCAGTTATTTTATATGTAAACAACAAGAACAGTGGAAACAAACCATTTCTAAATTGCGCAAAAATGATCATTTACTATACGCTACATTACTATACGCAAATATTACTCAACAACCTCGTATGTAGTGTAATTTTCCCTCTTTAAATGAGAGAACTATAAATAATTTCTACAAACGAGGGTAACCATGTCTACAACACGAAAAGAGTCTGTAGCAAACATACGCATAAAAATGCGTTTAACTGAAGCGGAATGTAAATTAGATCGAGAAATCAAATCACCTCAAGATTCAAATGCTTTGAGCCAAAGCAGCCCCGTGTCTACCCATTCTGAACCTGATCTCTTATCTTTGTTTTCTAATATTTTAAAAAACAGTAAAGAAAATCCCTTCTATGGTTATTTAACATTGCCAGAAAAAGTGCAACTCGCAAGACATAGCCAGTTTTCAAAATTACCTGGGTACCAAGTCCCCGCTAAAATCACGCCCTATAACTCTCAATTAAAAGTACAGTTAAAACAGCTTTTGGGTTACGTGGTGCGAGGAGAAAAAAGCAAAGCCCAAAAGCTCATAAAAGACCATCCCAAATTATTATTAGAAAAGGGAATCGCCGAAGATTATTCAGGCCGACTTATTGAAGGTACGGCTTATCAAATGGCTTTAGGCGCCGGTGATGTTAACCGAGCGAAACTCGATAAAGAAAATAAGCCTGTGTTAGATGAAAAAGGTCATATTCAAATATTACATCCTGATGAAGGGATGGCGGAAATGATTAAAGGTCATTTTCTGGATGCGTTTAATCAAGATGAAAAAGCAGCCAATTCCGAAATTGACAAACAACAAGAAGAACAATTTCCAGGCGGTTATGACGCGTATATCAATTCAAGAGAAGTCAAAGAAAGAAGAGGAAATGATATAAAAGCACTGAGGGAAGTGATTGAAGCGATTTCTATCGCTGATGTTCGTTTTATTAATGGAAATTATGCTAATAGTAATGGTGAAGTCAAAGTCGATGCCAAGTGTGCGGATGCATTAAAGAAATTTAGAGGCTATTTAAGACCGAAAGGGACTATTAGGCGTGGTGAACACTTTAATGTTGAATTACTGGTAGAAGCATTCAAATTATATGATGATGAAAAACGCTATAATGCATTTGGTGGAACCTGGGACAGTGCTAAAAATGTTTTGATGTGGCGTAAAGTGGTGGGTTATATCCAGCGATATTTACCAGCTTGTTATCCCCAAGCGTTTAGTCAAGGTCTTTATTATGTGGTGGATGATAATGAGAAGTTAGATCGTCGCTTTAAGTTTCGTCATGATAATGCTTACTACTTCCCGCTAGATTTGGATCCTCTTTCTAGGTTGGGTTATGAATGCGCCTGCGAGTGGGAGGTGGCGGGCCGCCGGCTTGGGCGTGGGTGGCCTACACGGTTTTTGGAAAACTTATGTCGAGCAAAAACATCTGTCTATCGAATGCTTATGCCGCAGCATCACTATCATCACTCGGAGAAACGTCTATGCAGGATAATGTAGTCATCGGCCGTAGCAATAGACTATAAGCCAAAGCTGAAACTTGTGATGACCACATGTTCGCTCGCCACATGGCGGAGCGTTGCAGATATAGCTGATCTTAATTAGGAATTCGTTAATAAATTGTAGTTAGAGAAATTCATTTAAAACACTTTGCACCGATGCTGCCGTTTTATCCCAAGAAAACAATTTAGCACGTTGCAAGCCTTTATTAATTAATGCTTCACGTAAATTAGAATCATTAACAATTTGCTCTATGCCATGGCTCATGGATTCAATTTCATAAGGATTCACTAAGACAGCTGCATCACCTGCGACTTCAGGTAATGAAGTTACATTGGATGTCAGTGCTGGCGTGCCAGATGCCATAGCTTCCACAACAGGAAGTCCAAATCCTTCATACAATGATGGAAAAACGACAGCAAGTGCTCCTCGATAATATTCGGCTAATTGCTTTTCATTAATAGGGCCGCTAAAAATGATTCGAGACTGTAGTCGGTGATGATTAATGATAGAAGAAAGTTTCTCAGTTAATCTTCCAGTTAAGATCAAGCGAATAGTTGGATCAATATCTGCTATTGCAAAAGCTTCTAATAAACGAGCCACATTCTTATGAGGATTGGTATTGCCAACATGCAATAGATAAGGAAAGCCAGGATTAAATCGATTGCCATCACGAGTGAGGTTGTCGCTAACTCCGCAGCTTACATTGATAACATTTTCTTCGGGAAGATTCGCCCATTCCATAATGGTTTTTTTAGAGTATTCTGAAATCGTCAGAATTTTTTGTGCTTGGCGTGCACGTGTTTTAATAAAAAAATTATAATACATTTTTTTTGCCAATTTATATTTACCTGGGAAATCTAAGTGAATCAAATCACAAATCAAAAAAACAAAAGGAATAGGAGAATAAACAACTGGATTAAAACCCGGTATAAAAAAAACCTTATATTGATGTTTGTTTTGAAGTAATTGGTAAGGTAACCAAATGAAATTCTTTGGAGATAAAGGTCGTGGACCATTGGTTAAAAGATCAGTGTGTTGTAACCGCTGAAAAATTTCAGATGAAAAACGTCCGAGGCCATGCTGTCCCATCCAGCGACCGTCTGCTAAAATAAAATTCTGTTTATTCATCAAATTTCCTTAGAGGTCTTCCGACATTTAGGTCGGAGGAGCGCCCAAATCTATGAGTCATCGCGTAAGGATTTACCAACAGTCAGTTAATTTGCCTGAGCCTGATATGCTCTTATTACCATGCGAATCTAAAGTTAGAATGCCACATAGCGGATCTTTTTTCGCTTGATCACCTAAAGGTTTGGCTTGTAATTTAAAATCGGAATCACTTGCTGCAGCGATGATTAATTGATAGCGATTATCAGCAATTTTTTCAGGGATAGCAAGATCTTTGAGCGTGGCAGTTTTATAAGAATGATGGACAACATAGAAATGTTCAAACGCAACAGCTAATTTGTGCATTGCTACGGCAGCTTCAAGACGTCGTTCTTTAATAATATGATGCGAAAAAAGCGGTAAGCAAATTGCACTTAAAATCCCAATGATGCTGACTGCAATTAATAATTCAATTAGATTAAATCCTTTTTGTTTTTTCATCTCAAAATCCTTAGCTGTTAGAAATTTAATATTTCAAAGCGGAAAGAGCAATGAATTAACTCCTCTCGCTATGGGTCCAAGTTCTAAATTTGGGTTTAATTATCGGAACGTAATTTCTCTGCAACCTCAGCTAAACGCTTGCCCATAACGAAACATAAACGTTGCTCTTCGTCACTGATAGGATTTTTTCCGCCTGTGCCAGAAACATGTGTAGCGCCATAAGGTGTGCCACCTGTTGTTGTGTTATTCAAATCAGCTTCGGTATATGGAATACCTAATAAGATGAATCCAAGATGCAAGAGAGGTAACATCATGCTTAATAATGTAGTTTCTTGTCCACCGTGCAAACTGGATGTTGAACTGAAAACGACGGCTGGTTTATTGACTAAACTTCCTGAAAGCCACAAGCTGCTTGTAGAATCAATAAAATATTTCATAGGCGCAGCCATATTGCCAAAGCGTGTCGGACTTCCCAATGCTAAGCCATCACAATTATGTAAATCTTCCAATGTTGCATAAGGCGCACCACTGTCTGGAACACTGGGCTCAGTTGCTTCTGTTGTTGTTGAGACGGGTGGTACGGTGCGAATAATGGCTTCCATTCCTGGAATAGATTCAATTCCGCGAGCAATATATTGTGCCATTTTTTTTACTGCTCCATTACGGCTATAATAAAGAACTAAAATTTTACCCATGATTTTTCCTTTTTAAATTATATAAATTATATTTTCGAAGTTGATTCATTTTTTTTCGAAAGAAATAAATCAAATTTTACTACTCGTATAAAACTATTTTTGTTTTGCTTGCCATTCATTTTCTTTCGAACTTGATTTTCGAATAACCCAATCCAAGGCGCTATCCGGCAAAATTCGTCTTAAAAAAGCAAATAAATGTGCAGGGAAGCCAATATAATAATGTGCTTTAGGTTTAGTTGATTCTAACGCATGAGTGATTTTTTTTGCTACGGCTTCTGGACCTAAAGAAAATGGAATTTTTTCTTTTTTATTACTCAAGAATTCTTTTTCCATATTCTTGTAAGTGTTTTCAAATATGGAAGATTTATCTTCAAGAGCATTTTGGAAATTTTTATGAGCATTTTTACGAAATTCACTTTTAATAGGTCCAGGTTCGATAATAGAAACAAAAATCTGAGTGCCATGCAATTCTTGACGTAATGTATTATTAAAGGCTTCTAAAGCAAATTTGGAAGCACAATATGCGCCACGAAATGGCATAGTTATTATTCCTAAAATCGATCCATTTTGAATAATACGACCATAACCTTGTTTGCGCATGACGGGTAAAATGAGATTAGTTAGTTCAATCGGGCCAAAGACAATTGATTCGAATTGTTTGCGTACTGTATTTCGATTTAAATCTTCTACGGCACCTGGAATGCCATAACCCGCATTGTTGAACAATGCATAAAGTGTACCATTAGTTTTATCGAGAATTTCACCTACCGCTTTATTAATTGAATTTGAATTATCAAGATCAAGTTGTAAGCTTTCTAAGCCAAGATTTTTTAACTTATCAACATCTGATTGTTTGCGCGCGGTAGCAAAGACTCGATAACCACGTTGATGTAAATATTGTGCGGTATAGGATCCTATGCCACTTGAACATCCTGTAATTAATATTGATTTTTTCATTTCAAACCTTTTATCAAATCGTGAAAATATCGTGTGTAATACTAAACAATAAAATTGTTTAGATTTAAAATTGCACATTGATATTATCAATTAGTTACGCGTTTATAATTATTAATTTCCTCTATTTTTCTGCATCTTATACCATCGTCTTGCGCAAAATAGCGAAATGAGCTATAATAAATATACTATATTTTCAGTAATATAGATCAAAATCATCTGGTGCGCTAATGAAAATGTTAAATATCAAAAGACAAGGTTTCAATAAAAAACTACTTTATCAGTGAGTTTCCTCTTTTTGTTTTCGTTTTTTTTCATTGCTTATTAATTTTCGACGCAGATTATCTGATGTCCAGGTGTATTATGAATTTACCAAAGACTGCACTTACATTTTTAAATTATTTTGTAAAAAGACAATGGATTGCTTTTTCAATCATCTTTTTTGCAGCCATAAGTTGGTCTGTCAATGATATCTTTTTTCCTTATTTTATAAAATTAATTGTTAATATTTTGCATGATTATCATGGCTCGACGGATGGTGTTTATGCGGCATTAGCAAAACCTATTATTTTCTTGGTTTTATTTTGGTTGAATACGGAGTTATGGTTGCGTATGCAAGGTATTGCAATGATTTATACTTTGCCTCGTTTCAGAGCAAATATTCGTGAGCAAGTTTATAATTATGTTAAACAGCATTCTCATGAATATTTTGCAAATAATTTTGCAGGTAACATCGCAAAAAAAATTGCTGATTTACCTAATAGTTGTCAATCTATTGTTGAAGTACTGTCTTATAGTTTTATTCCTACTGTGATTGGTGTTGTCATTGCATTAGTTTTAATGTGGTTAACACAACCTATTTTTGCGATTATTTTATTTGTTTGGTTTTTTCTTCACATCGCATTAACACTTTTCTTCATGCATCGGGGGAATCGCAAATGGGAAATTCATTCTGAAAGTGCAGCAGTGTTAACAGGTAAAATTGTTGATAGCTTTGCAAATATTTTAAATGTCCGCCTTTTTGCTCGAAGTGATTATGAAAGTCATTATTTAAAACGCTTTCAACAAGATGAAATCAATAAAGCTAAAAATGCTATGTGGTTTATTGAAATTATGCGTCTTTGTCAAGGCATTTTGGGGTTTTTAATGATGTTTGCCATGATTGGTGCTCTTATTTATGGCTGGACTCGTGGATGGGTGACACTGGGTGATTTTGCGCAAATTGGCATGCAAGCATTTTGGTTGTTAGGAATGGTTTGGTACATGAGTTATCAAATGACGGTATTTGCAAGAGAGGTAGGAGTTATTACAAATTCTTTGAGTTTGATTACGAAAGGACATGATATTGTTGATGTGTTAGATGCAAAAGGATTAAAAGTTAATCGAGGAGAAATTCGTTTTGAAAATGTGAGTTTTTCTTATCGACATAAACAATCTGTTTTTAAAAATGTTTCTGTTACAATTTATGCGGGCCAAAAAATTGGTTTCGTTGGCTTTTCAGGTTCAGGTAAAACAACGTTTGTTAATTTGATTTTAAGATTTTATGATTTAAACATGGGGCGAATTTTGGTTGATGATCAGGATATTGCGAGAATTAGACAAGATTCTTTGCGTTCGCAAATCGCCATGATTCCACAAGATCCCACATTATTTCATCGTAGTATCATGGAAAATATTCGTTATGGCCGTTTAGAAGCGACAGATGCTGAAGTGAGAGAAGCTGCACAATTGGCGAATTGTCATGAATTTATAGAAAAAATGCCTGAGAAATATAATTCATTAGTGGGTGACAGGGGTGTGAGATTGTCAGGTGGCCAACGCCAACGCATCGCAATAGCACGCGCCATTTTGAAAAATGCACCTATTTTAATTTTAGATGAAGCCACATCGGCATTGGATTCTGTGACAGAAAATTTAATTCAAGAAGGGCTGCAAAATGTAATGCGAAATAGAACAACCATGGTAGTTGCTCATCGGTTGTCTACACTTGCAGACATGGACCGTATTTTGGTATTTGATAAAGGGGAAATCATTGAAGATGGTACGCAATTGGAGCTATTAAATTCTGGTGGTCATTTTGCTGCTTTATGGAATATGCAAACGAACGGTTTCTTGCCTGATGATATGGAAATGGAAGAAGAAGAGCATTATTTGGTTGCTGTTCAGTAGTTCAAAATTTGAACAATGCTAAGCCCTGGCTTGGTTTTCTGCTTAAGATGATCAAGTTGATCTTCTGTGTATCGTAGCTTCCTTGTATAATATCTGTTTTGTTGCTGAGAATCTTGTTAAAATACACAACTTTTTCGAATAATTTCAGAATTTAGCCATCTTTTAGGGTGTTTTATGCCGATATATGAATATGAATGTAATGCATGTGGTCATAAATTAGAAGCTTTTCAGAAAATGTCTGAAGCTCCTATAACGGAATGCCCAGTTTGCCATCAGTCGACAATGCAAAAATTAGTTTCAGCCGCCGGATTTCAATTAAAAGGTACAGGTTGGTATGCAACAGATTTTCGCAATAAAGGTAAACCCGATGCTAAACAAGAAAAAAATGAGACATCTCAATCGGATAAGTCCGATAGTACAAAAGGTAAGGAAGAGCAAAGTTCCTCGGGTTCAACCACTAAAGGAAAGGAAGATAAAAGTTCTTCTGGTTCAACCACAAAAGGTGAAGCTTAATTATGATGTCCTATATTAGACGTTATTTTATTTCTGGATTATTAGTATGGCTGCCAATCTGGGTAACCATACTTGTCATTAAATTTTTGATCGATATTTTGGATAATATTTTATTATTATTACCACAAAGATATAGACCCGATTATTTATTAGGTTTTCATATACCTGGCATTGGTTTGGTTATTATATTAATTGTTATTTTATTAACAGGGATGTTTGCTGCAAATTTTTTAGGTAAGAAGTTTGTTGAGTTATGGGATTCAGTAGTTGGTAGAATTCCTTTGGTCCGTACGATTCACATGGGCGTAAAGCAGATATTACAAACTCTGTTTACACCGGGGGGAAAATCATTTAGAAAAGTGTTGTTAGTAGAATATCCACGCGCTGGCATGTGGACTATCGCATTCCAAACCGGTGATTCTTCACCTATGATGGAAAAATCATCGACTGGGGAAACTATGGTGAATTTGTATGTCCCTACTACGCCAAATCCTACTTCAGGTTTTTTGTTGGTTGTGCCGAAAAAAGACGTGATTGAGTTAGATATGAGTGTGGAACAAGCATTGAAATTTGTAATATCGTTAGGCGTTGTTCAGCCAATTTGAGATAAAAATGTAGAGGAGTTAGTTGCGTCATGCGTAGTCATTATTGTGGTCGAGTTACAGCAGCTTTATTAGATCAAGAAGTTACCCTTGCAGGTTGGGTGCATAGACGTCGTGATCATGGAGGGGTGATTTTCTTAGACTTGCGTGATCGAGATGGACTCGTTCAAGTGGTACTTGCACCCACGAATAAAGAAGCATTTTCTGTTGCAGAAACGGTTCGAAATGAATATGTTGTGCAAGTGCGAGGTCGAGTGCGACGTCGCCCTGAAGGAACAGTGAATCGAGAATTAACTACCGGCGAAATTGAAATAGACGGATTAGAACTAACCATTTTAAATCGCGCCGAGCCGACTCCTTTCCCAATTGATGAATATCATGATGTGGGGGAAGAGACTCGATTGAAATATCGATATCTCGATTTGCGACGTCCAGAAATGTTAAATCGAATGAAATTACGAGCCAGCATTTCACGTTATTTACGTAATTATCTAGATGATAATGGTTTTTTAGATATTGAAACGCCGTTTCTTACCAAAGCCACGCCCGAAGGTGCGCGTGACTATCTCGTTCCAAGTCGCACGAAACCAGGTAGTTTTTATGCATTACCACAATCACCACAGCAATTTAAACAATTACTCATGATGGCGGGTATCGATCGTTATTATCAAATAGTACGTTGTTTTCGTGATGAAGATTTACGAGCGGATCGTCAACCCGAATTTACCCAGTTAGATATTGAAACATCTTTTTTAAATGAAACAGAAATACAAAATATAGTAGAAAACATGATTCGCGGCATGTTTGCAGAATTATTAGATGTGCAACTTCCCAATCCTTTTCCACATATGACATATGCAGAAGCGATGTCACGTTTTGGTTCTGATAAACCTGATTTGCGTATCCCGCTGGAATTAATCGACATGGGTGATTTAATGAAAAATGTCGATTTTAAAGTATTTTCTGGTCCTGCTAATGACCCTCATGGTCGTGTGGCTGCATTACATGTTCCTGGTGGCGCTGAATTAAGTCGTAAGGAAATTGATGACTATACAAAATATGTCAGTATTTTCGGTGCGAAAGGATTAGCTTACATTAAATTTAATGCTGATGGTTTACAATCGCCAATTTTGAAATTTATCCCAGAAACGGCCATTCATTCTATTTTGGAGCGTACAAAAGCCAAAGTAGGAGATATTATTTTCTTTGGTGCGGATAAAACGGAAATCGTAAATGAATCGCTGGGCGCATTACGTTTGAAAATAGGCCATGACCGTAAATTAATTGAACCAGGCTGGCGTCCATTATGGGTAGTTGATTTTCCAATGTTTGAAAAAGGTGAGGGACGATTATCAGCTTGTCACCATCCTTTTACGGCACCTAAAATTAAAGACTTGAGTGAACTAAACCATGAGCCAACAAAAATTTTAGCACGTGCTTATGACATGGTGTTAAATGGCAGTGAAATTGGTGGTGGTTCTATCCGTATTAACTCACCTGAAATGCAAATGGCTGTGTTTAAGACATTAAATATTACCGAAGAAGAAGCAAATGAAAAATTTGGACATTTGTTAACAGCCTTGAAATTTGGCACACCTCCTCATGGTGGTATTGCTTTTGGATTAGATCGATTGGCTATGCTGATGACTGGTTCAACTTCAATTCGTGATGTCATTGCATTTCCAAAAACGCAAACTGCAGCTTGTCCATTAACAGATGCGCCAGCGCCAGTAGATCCTAAGCAATTGCTCGAGTTAGGGATTAGAATTCGAAAAGAGGTGACTGAGGAAAAGAAATCTACCGAGGAAAAAACGACAGCTTCTTCTTAATATCTAGTTTTACTGAATATTATTTTTTAATAGTAATTCCATATGGAGTACCAATGGCAGGTCATAGTAAATGGGCAAACATAAAGCATCGTAAATCTAAACAAGATGCAAAACGTGGAAAAATTTACACGAAATTAATTCGCGAAATCACGGTCGCTGCAAAATTAGGTGGAGGAAGTCCTGAAGATAATCCACGGTTGCGCACGGCTGTTGACAAAGCACTTGGCGCTAATATGTCTCGAGATGTGATTGATAGAGCCATCAAGCGCGGCGCAGGCGGGATGGAAGGAGCGGATGTTGAAGAAATTCGCTATGAGGGTTATGGTCCAGCCGGCGTAGCAATCATAGTAGATTGTATGACGAATAATCGTAATCGCACAGTGGCCGAAGTGCGTCATGCTTTTACAAAATGTGGTGGTAATTTAGGGACAGATGGTTCTGTCGCTTATTTATTTAGCCAAGTGGGTCAATTAACATTTGCTCCAGGTGCGAATGAAGAGCGTGTCATGGAAATTGCATTGGATGCTGGGGCAGATGATGTGATAGTG
>JANWKO010000168.1 GCA_025451335.1 Gammaproteobacteria bacterium | reverse complement strand
TTAGCCATTATTGCAAACACTATTCAAAATTTAGAGGTTCTTCATCCATTTGAAGATGCAAACTGTAGAACGGTTGTTATGCTTTTATCGATCAAACTGTTATTAGAAAATAATTTTATGCCAGCCATCTTATCCGATCCAAATAAATTTGATGGATTTTCTATTCAACAATTGGTAGATGAGCTTAGAGGAGGTATGGCAACTTTTGTTTCTTATTCAACTCAAAATTTAGAAGAAAAATTATCTAAACTGACTGTGGATGCGAGCAAAGAAAGCTCAACACTTTTGATGAAATTAAAGCAAGAATTGGCTAAAGAACCAGATATAGCACTTGCGCAGATAAACTGGATTTTTTTAAAGCTTCAAAAAGGAGAGCTAGTTTTGAATATATCAAAGCAGCAATGTTTGGACATATTAAAGTCTTTATATATAGAAAAATATCAAGAATGCTTGAAATGTCCTGATCGCATTAAAGATCAAGAAGTTTTAAATCAAATAGCTGAAAAACACGATATTAATAAGTTTCCCTTTGCTAATGGAAAAACAATTTCAGAAGAAATTGCTGAACATGAGCTTAAATCAGATGCAACAATAAGAAGAGGTTTTTAGTTCGTAAGATGATGAGATTTTCCTGCGCCCAACTTAAATATAACAGCCATTAAGCTGACGAATGCCAACACATAACCTAGTGACGATATCGTTCCATTGTAGAAAACGCTTCCTAGTATACTCCCCATTACTCCAGCGCCAGTCATGAAAGTAGAAAACATTGCCATGCGCATTCCCATTGGTTCTGGGCTTGCCTCAATGGCAAGACGACTCAGAGGGGCAAAGCAAAAACCAGAACCAAAAGAAAAAACAGCCATTCCTATGATCAAACCTGTTAAAAAATTCGGAAATGTTACTGACATGATTGCTGCTATTACGCCACCCAGCAAAGTAATAAATAAGCCAATATGAATGAGTTTATTAATGCCATATTTTTCCATAAATTTTTTCACGAGATTATTAGAAATAATATAACAAGCAAACACAATTGTTTGTAAAATCCCGAAGGTAATCACGCTATATTTAAATTCACTGACTACAATGAAAGGTCCCGCAGTCAGCCAAGCAATAAAGCCGCAAAATGTAAATCCGAAAGCAAGTGATAAGCTACTGAATTCCCAATTTGCAATAATCGAAGAATAACTTTTTATTAAAGATCGTAAATTAGTTGCCTGTCTTTTCTCGCGCGGATGAGATTCTGGCATCCATTTAATTAAGCACAATAAAACCATGCTGGATAAAATAGCAATTATCCAAAATATCCAACGCCAATTAACAAATTGTAAAATGATACTTCCGATTAATGGTCCAAAAGCGGGTGCAATGATAATAATACTTCCCATTAAAGCGAGAATTCGAATGGCGTTAGTTTGGTCGTATAATTCATGAATACTGGCATATCCTGCTACGACAACGGCTGAGGTCATAATGCCTTGAATGAAGCGTACGAAAAGTAAAACAGATATATCAGTTGTTAATGCACAAAAAATATTAGTTAAAATATAGATAAATCCACTGATCAATAAAACAGGTCTGCGTCCGTATCGATCAGACAATGGGCCAAGAACCAATTGCATAGAAGCCGAGCCTAAGAACCAATAGGTCAATGTCAGTTGCGCTTTTTCCTCTGTAGTTTGCAAGTCAGCCATAATGTTGGGAAGAGCAGGAAGATACATGTCATTAGATAAATAAGCACAAATTTCATATAAAACGAGTAGCAGAGGAAAAATAAGATATTTTTTGTCAAATTTTTTGATCATTTGAAGGTTCTTTATTTAAGATATCATAAATATATTATCAGAAGATTGCGTTTGCCTGTAAGTCATTGTTCTATTTCCTGCTCAAATCAAAAAAACTAGATCCTCCCCTGTTTATATCTTGAAATTCCACTTGTATGCTACAGTTTATTATACTACAATAAATTGTATCAACTCTAAAAATATGTAATTTTTTATTAACAAAACGAGAAAAAGATATTCTAATGCAACAATATGACCAAAAATGGGAGCTTGAATTTGGTGTGATGATGAAAGAAATAATTCTGTAGAAGAATGGCTGGATTCGCTTAACAGAGAACAGTTTAAATCGATTGCTAAGGAATTAAAGTTGTTGGAACTATGCGGCAATCAATTGAAATTACCACATAGTCGCAGTCTTAAAAGTGGTTTATTTGAACTCCGAGAGAGAAAGTTTGGATTCCGGATATATTATACTTTTCTAAAAAATAGAATAATTTTATTGATGCATGCTGGCGATAAAAATACACAAAATAGGGATATTGAGATAGCTCGTGATCGTCTCGATAAGTTAATTCGGAGGAAGGAATATGAAGACAAAGAAGTTTCAACAGTATCTTGAGAAGCGCTTAGAGAAATCTGAGATTGCTGAAATTGAAAAAGTAGCGAAATTGGAAGTGGAGTTTTTGAAATCTTTGCAAGAAGATGTTTCCAAAGCGGTTGCAAAATACATGGCAGATGAAAATATTGGCTTTAACGAACTAGTGCGACGTTTAAATATTAGCCCTACCCAGGCATCCAATATACAACGTGGCAGAGCCAATTTAACTTTGGCAACCATTGCGCATATTTTTGCCTTGTTGAAGATGAAGCCTCATCTAGTTGTTAAAAATAAATTGCAACATAGGCATGCATAATCGTTTTTCTGAATTTGTATATTCTTTGAAATCATTTTTTTTTCATAAAACAATCTTATGAATTATACAATTACGCCAATTGTAAAATTTTTTTAATGTTAAGTGTTGTTTGGAAATGACTAAAGTATTGACATAATTTTAAACGTCCCTTACTGTTGGGCCATCGAAATCATTATATGAAAGGAGTTAAGTCGTGAAATTTAAGCCTATTCTTACTAGTGTTATAGCGTCATCCTTGCTTTCTTCCTCGTTTATTTATGCAGATCAACCGACACCGCCTGCGCAACCTGTTCCTCCAATGAGTCCAGAGCAGCAAAAACAAGTTGAAAAAGTCGTTCACGATTATCTTATGAAAAATCCAAATGTTATTTTTGAAGCAATCCAAGCTTTACAGCAAAAACAAATGGACGAAGCTCGTAAGAACATGGAAAAAACCCAAGTAACAGCACCAAAATTTGCAGATGCTTTATTCCATCAGGGTAATGATCCATCTTTAGGTAACCCAAATGGCAAGGTCACAATTGTTGATTTCTTTGATTATCAATGTCCTCATTGCACCAAAATGACGCCAGTATTGGAATCTATTGTTAATTCAAATCCAAATGTTCGAATTGTGTTTAAAGAATTTCCAATCCGTGGGCCTGTGTCAGAAGTGGCCGCAAGAATGGCATTGGCTGCAAAAATTCAAGGTAAATATTTTGAATTCCATAAAGCAGTGATGAAACAAGCTGAGCAGGGGCAGCAGTTATCAGAGAGTTTATTGCTGAAAATCGCGCAATCTGTAGGATTGAATGTTAAAAAATTGCAAGATGATATGAAAGGTCCTGTGGTTAGCCAAGAAATCAAGCAAAACACAAAATTAGCACAAGATTTGTTAATTATGGGTACGCCAGCTTTCTTTGTTGCTAAAACAGACATTAAAAATAATGCGCCAGCTGCAGCTATCACTTTCCTTCCTGGCCAAGTGGATCAAGCGCAACTGACTGAAGTTATTAAGAAAATTAGCGGCTAAATGTATGGGGTCAAAGCTAGGCTTGGGGCAACTTATTCTCTACCTAAGAGCGATTCTATAGTGAAGAGCAAGTTGCCCAAAGTCTAGATTTGACCCCAGTTAAGGTGCGAAATAGATTAAATTCGCACCAGTTTTCTTAGTTTTCGGCTATACTTCGATATATTATTATTTATTTGTCTTCTTTTGCTTGTATATACCAGACGTTTTAATATAGAATACTGCCGTTATTGCGGGGTGGAGCAGCCTGGTAGCTCGTCGGGCTCATAACCCGAAGGTCGTTGGTTCAAATCCAGCCCCCGCTACCAATTAAATGTAAAAAGAAGAAACCCCTGATGGGGTTTTTTCTTTTGAGAACACAGAAAGTGGGCGTATTGCCCATTTTTTGTATGGGGAGCTTATGAAACATGTTGCAATTACCTTACGTGATCGTTTAGCCTCCGTAGTAGAAGCATTGGGCTATGAATTTATTGGTTGCGAATTGCAACGGCAAGGCAGAGGATCGCTATTACGTATTTATATTGATAGTGCCAATGGTATCACTGTGGATGATTGTTCGAAAGTGAGTTATCAAGTGAGCGCAATGCTTGATGTCGAAGATCCCATCCAAGGTGCTTATACTCTTGAAGTATCTTCGCCAGGCATAGATAGACCGTTATTTGAAATTGCCCATTTTAATAAATATGTGGGAAATAAGGTAAAAATTCGCCTTCTAGCGCCGATTGAAAATCGACGTAATTTAGTCGGGATGTTAGTGAAGGTTGAAAGTATGAATATACATCTTTTAATTGATTCTGAAGAAATTGTGGTGCCATTTTCTGAGATTGAAAAGGCAAAATTAATAGCATAATAATGTTGGGTGAATGAGGCTAACGTTATGAACAAAGAAATTTTATTAGTAGTAGAAGCCGTTTCCAATGAAAAAGGTGTGGAAAAAAATGTTATTTTCCAAGCCATTGAAGCTGCTTTAGAAATGGCAACAAAAAAGCGTGCTGGCGAAGATATCGATGTGAAAGTCATCATTGATCAAAAAACTGGAGATTATAAAACTGCACGTCGTTGGTTAGTGATTGATGATGCCCAAGATGACGACGAAGGTGATGATGGCTTGACACGTTTGACGTTAAGCCAAGCTCGATTGCGTGATTCTAAGGTTGAAGTGGGTGGGTATATCGAAGAATCAATGGAATCAGTCGAATTTGGAAGAATTGCCGCGCAAAAAGCCAAACAAGTTATTGTCCAAAAAGTTTTAGAAGCTGAACGCGCTCAAGTAGTCAATGCTTATAAAGAACGTCTTGGACAGTTGGTGAATGGGGTTGCGAAAAAAGCAACTCGTGAATTTGTGATTTTAGATTTGGGGAATAACGCGGAAGCTCTTTTAACCCGTTCAGAAATGATTCCACATGAAGCGATGCGCGTTGGTGATCGTGTACGTGCATATTTACATGAAATTCGCAATGATCTGAAAGGTCCGCAGATGGTGGTGAGTCGTACACGACCTGAAATGCTAGTGGAATTATTTAAAATTGAAGTACCGGAAATTGGTGAAGAATTAATTGAGATTAAAGGCGCAGCTCGAGATCCGGGTTCGCGCGCAAAAATCGCCGTTAAAACAAATGATAAACGTATCGATCCAATCGGCGCATGTGTTGGTATGAGAGGATCACGCGTACAAGCCGTGTCTGGCGAATTAGGCGGTGAACGAGTGGATATTGTTCTTTGGGATGATAATCCAGCTCAATTAGTCATTAACGCAATGGCACCGGCTGATGTTGCTTCGATTGTTGTTGATGAAGATAGTCATACTATGGATATTGCCGTGAAGGAAGAACAACTTTCTCAAGCCATTGGTCGAAATGGACAAAATGTGCGACTGGCTAGTGAATTAACAGGATGGAAGTTGAATGTGATGTCTGAATCGCAAGCAAAAGAAAAAACCGCAGCAGAAGAAGAAACTGTATTGCAACTGTTTAAAGATAAATTAGGCGTAGATGATGACATTGGGCAAACACTTATGGATGAAGGGTTTACGACTTTAGAAGAAATTGCCTACGTTCCTTTGCAAGAAATGCTAGAAATTGATGGGTTTGATGAGGATTTAGTGAATGCGCTGCGTGAAAGAGCTAAAGGCGAATTGTTGACAAAAGCGATCGCAGATGAGCAATCATTTGAAAAAGCAGAGCCTGCAGAAGACTTATTAGAAATGGAAGGAATGGATAGACATTTAGCATATGTACTTGCCAATCACGGAATAATGACTCGCGAAGATCTTGCTGAGCAATCAGTCGATGATTTATTAGAAATCGGAGAGCTTGATGAAGATACGGCTGCTAAATTGATCATGACAGCCCGTAAACCATGGTTTGATACAGACCATGCGGAATAAGCAGGTGAGGAGATATGATGAAAAAAGAAATAGCTGCGCCGGAAAAAAAACCTTCGGTGACCACTGTTAAAAAAGCTAATACAGAGTCAGCTGGACAAACTCGTTCAGTGAAAAAAGTCACCCACGCAGGAGGGGTTTCTGTGTCCCAACTTGCTGCCGACATCGGTGTCAGTGTTGAACGTTTATTATCTCAATTTAAAGATGCGGGTATGCAAATTACTGATGTTAATGACCTTGTTTCGGAAGATAAGAAACAAGATTTATTGCGCTATTTGCAAAAACATCATGGAGCTAAAAAGGAACCTGCGCAAGAAAAAATTATTTTGCGACGTGCAAAAACAAGTGAAATCAAAGTATCGGGTTCTCAAGGTGAACGCAAAACAATTAGTGTTCAAGTTCGAAAAAAACGCACTTATGTAAAGCGTCCATTAACAGACGCTGAACAAGCCAAAGCCAAAATTGCCGATAAAGAACTAGAACAGCCTGTTGTGGAGGAAACAACTCCAATTTCAACATCCACTACTACGCCACCAACGGCAGTGGTAGAGGAAATCGTTGAGATAACGACTCCTACTGAGACAGTTGTGCAAACTGCGCCTGTTTCAACCGGTGCAAAAGAAGATAAAACAGCAACAGAAAAAGAAAAACCAAAAACAACAGATGTAAAACGTAAAGAAAAACATACTGAAGGTAGAGAAATAGAAGAAGTTGAATCTGAACGTCAAAAAAAGAAAAAGAAAACTCGCGGGATGGGACGTGAAGATGATCGCCAATATAATTCTATTTTAGGAAAAGGTGGTGATTTAAGTCTGGTCTTAAATGAAGACGAAATGCTTGGTCAACGACGCGTGCGTAAGGGAGGTAAAGCTCGTAAATTGGTACAAGTACAAGCTTTTACAAAACCTACAGCACCAATCATTCGTGAAGTATCCATTCCAGAGACAATTTCGGTAGCGGACTTAGCTCAAAAGATGTCAGTTAAAGCTGCTGAAGTTATAAAAGTCATGATGAAAATGGGTGCAATGGCTACGATTAATCAAGTGGTTGATCAAGAAACTGCTATGCTGGTTGTTGAAGAAATGGGCCACAAAGCCAATCCGATTAGTGCTTATGCCTTAGAGGAAGCGTTGGCTAAAGTCACGAAATCAGAAGTACACGGAGAACAATTGCCAAGAGCGCCAGTCGTTACAATCATGGGGCATGGGGATCATGGCAAGACTTCATTACTTGATTATATTAGACGCACAAAAGTAACTGCGATGGAAGCGGGCGGTATTACTCAACATATCGGCGCTTATCATGTGCAAACAGATAAAGGTATGATTACCTTTTTAGATACGCCTGGTCACGCGGCATTCACTGCTATGCGTGCACGCGGTGCAAAATTGACGGATATTGTTATTCTTGTTGTGGCAGCAGATGACGGAGTGATGCCGCAGACTGTTGAAGCGATTACTCACTCACAAGCAGCTAATGTTCCTATCATTATTGCTATTAACAAGATGGATAAACATGATGCAGATCCGGATCGTATCAAAAACGAATTAACAAAATACAATCTCATTCCAGAAGAATGGGGTGGTGATGCTATGTTTATTCCAATCTCAGCTAAATCAGGCCAAGGTATTGATAACTTATTGGATTCAATCTTGGTACAAGCTGAAGTCTTAGATTTGAAAGCGATTATTGATTGTCCAGCACGTGGTGTTGTTATCGAATCCCGTCTTGATAAAGGCCGTGGCGCAGTTGCAAGCGTACTAGTTCAAGAAGGTACGTTGCATAAAGGTGATTTGGTATTGATGGGTTTTGAATACGGTCGTGTACGAGCCATGTTTGATGAAATAGGCAAACAAGTAGAAACTGCAGGACCTTCTATTCCTGTTGAAATCTTAGGGCTTTCTGGAGCACCGAATGCGGGTGATGAATTTACAGTGGTATCCGATGAAAGACGTGCGCGAGAAGTTGCACTTTTCCGTCAAGGTAAATTCCGTGAAATTAAGCTAGCTCGTCAAAATGCTGCCAAGCTTGAAAATATTTTACAAAGCATGGGAAGTGAACAACAAGCAGAACGCATTTTGAATATAGTATTAAAAGCAGATGTTCAAGGATCAACGGAAGCGTTAACACAAGCATTGTCGGAAATTTCAGCTCCTAATATTAAAGTTAAAATTATTTCCAGTGGTGTAGGCGGAAGTACTGAAAGTGATGTCAATCTTGCTTTAGCATCGAATGCAATTATGATTGGTTTTAATGTTCGAGCTAATACCGAAGCACGTAAATTGATTGAAACAGAAGGTGTTGACGTTCATTATCACAGCATTATTTATGATGTGATAAATGAAGTAAAACGTGCTGTCAGTGGCTTTATGGCACCAGAAATTCAAGAGAAAATTGTTGGTTTGGCCCAGGTTCGCGATGTATTCCGCTCGTCAAAAATTGGTGCAATTGCTGGCTGTATGGTGTTAGAAGGTGTTGTTCGTCGCAATAATCCTATTCGTGTATTACGCGATAATATTGTAATTTATGAAGGATATCTAGAATCGTTGCGTCGCTTTAAAGACGATGTTAATGAAGTTCGCGTTGGTACGGAATGCGGTATAGGCGTTAAAAATTATAACGATGTTAAAGCTGGCGACCAAATTGAAGTATTTGAAAAAATTGAAGTTAAAAGAGCCCTCTAATGCCCAAAAAAAGTTTTAGCCGCATCCAGCGAGTAGCGGATTTGATTCAAACTGCGCTGGCAGAGATTTTGCAACGTGAAGCCGAAGAATTGCATTTTGGTATTATCACAGTGACAGGCGTTGAAGTGTCACCTGATATGTCATATGCAAAAGTATTTATCAGTGTGCTGGAAGATGATAAAGCCAAAGAAACGATTGCTATTTTAAATGAAGCGCATAAAAATATACGCTATGAATTAGCACATGCAGTAAAATTACGAATTACACCAGAATTGAAATTTGTTTATGATGATTCAACCGTTCGTGGTAATCGAATTTCTTCTTTAATAAATAATGTCTTAAAAGATCACAACACACCTAACGATGAGTAATGTAAGAATAAAAAAAAATATCAGCGGAATTTTGCTCCTTGATAAATCCATTGGTTTAACTTCAAATGGCGCTTTACAACGCGTAAAGCATTTGTTCAATGCTAAAAAAGCAGGGCATACGGGAAGTCTTGATCCTTTAGCAACGGGTATGCTGCCAATTTGTTTTGGGGAGGCGACTAAATTTTCCCAATATTTATTAGATTCTGATAAACACTATCAAGTGACAGTTAAGTTGGGAGAGAAAACCACCACAGGTGATGCAGAAGGTGAAATTATTGCAACAAGAATAGTGGAAAATGTTTCTCTAGGGCGTTTGAATTCAGTATTGAAAAAATTTATGGGGACGATTCAACAAATTCCCCCTATGTTTTCCGCAATAAAACATCAAGGTAAACCATTATACGAATTAGCACGACAAGGCGTTGAAATTGAACGTGCACCGCGAACAGTGCAGATTTTTAGTTTGCAATGTCATGAAAAAGAATTAATAGATGTAGAAATATTTGATACCTTTAATCTAGATGTTCATTGCAGCAAAGGTACATATATCCGAACGCTTGCTGAAGATATTGGAGAAGAATTAGGTTGCGGAGCGCATGTTATTGGTTTGCGTCGGACTTATGTTTCACCTTACCAGCAAGCGAAAATGTTTACATTCACTACTCTAGAAGAAATGCTTAAAGAATTCGGTCCAACTGCTTTATCACAAATTTTGCTACCCATTGAATCCTCTGTT
>JANWKO010000167.1 GCA_025451335.1 Gammaproteobacteria bacterium | reverse complement strand
TCTTTCTTTGATGGGGATAATTGAACCTCTTATCCATATTCCAGAGCTTTTGAAAATACGTAGTGGGTTATACCATCATTTTTTGCAAAATCCTCCGGATGTTTTTATTGGCATTGATTCACCTGATTTTAATTTAGGCCTCGAACTTAAGCTTCGCAATAAAAACATAGCTGTTGCTCATTACGTCAGCCCAAGTGTTTGGGCCTGGCGGAAAAAACGTATTTTTAAAATCGCCAAAGCAGTCAATATGATGCTGACTCTCTTTCCTTTTGAAACAAAAATTTATACAGAAAATAATATTCCCGTGCGATTTGTAGGACATCCTTTAGCAGATCAAATTCCATTGCAACCTAACAAATTTGCGGCAAGAAACCGATTGGGACTTGATGCTACGAAAACGTACATAGCTATCTTGCCTGGTAGTCGTAAAAACGAAATAAAGTATTTAAGTGAATTATATATCGCAGTTGCACAACGTTTCTGGAAAATCCGGCCAAAGGTAGAATTTATCACTTCAGCTGTTAACAAAAAACGTGATAATGAATTTAAAGCAATTTGGCGGATGAATGTGCCAGAAATACCTATGCATTTTTTTCAATCTCGATCGCATGATGTGATGGAAGCAGCCGATGTCGTTTTAGTGACTTCGGGAACAGCCACTTTAGAAACTATGTTATTTAAACGTCCGATGGTTATCGCTTTTCGTACGGGAAAATTATCTTATCAAATTGCTAAACATTTGATTAAAGTGCCATTTATAGGATTACCCAATTTAATTGCTAATGAAAAATTGGTACCCGAATTTATTCAAGATGATGCAACTCCTGATAAGTTAGTATTAGCCATTTTAGGTTTTTTAGATCATCCTGAAAAAGTGACTGAATTAGAAAAGCGATTTACTGAATTGCATCTTAAATTACGTTGTGATGCAAGTAAGCAAGCTGCAAGTGCTATTCAGGAATTACTTTTAAAGCGTTCATTCTAGACTTCAGAAGCCTCCGGAAGAGAGGAGCCCTGTCATTCCCTTTATGTTATGTGCTGATTTTCATTATCTTAGCTAATTGATTGAATTTACTAACGTCTTAGCTGTTCCGTTCTAAGTGGGCTGATAAAATAGTGATTTTTATTAAATTTTGTCTACGTTTAATAAAAAATACCGTTTTTTATTATAATATTAGTATAGCCATATGGAGTTTTTCAATATGTTTAGAATTACACATTCCATAAATTTGAATGAAATACGCAAAAATTTTATAAAAGAAGTCGGCAAAGACATACCCATTTATCATTTAGAAGATAAAGAAGAGGAAATAGAGGATCCAAAGGAAAAAGCATATAGACGATATAAAGATGGATATAGTTCATTCATTGATGAACATCATAATTGGCATATCTATTACTCGGATAATATTGAACGTCCTTATGAAATTCAACTCGGAAAAGAAGTGAGTGATCAATTAAAACAAACATTTGATGATCAAAAGGAACTTAATTTATTAAAGCAGGCGGCTCAAAATCATCAACGGAAAGTAAATATATTTGATTTTCTAAAATTTGTATCTGATGAAAAAACAAGAATAGAAGCAGAATTAAAAGAAGCTTTAGATCATGAAGATTTTGCAAAGGTTATCGATTCTCCTTCTGGAAAAGTATTATTCAAAGGACCTCATCAACATGGTGAAGGAATAGATACTCTTCAAGAAATTATAGCCAATTCACTGGATCAAACTGATGCCAGCGAGCTAACCATTAATATTTTTCTAGATAAGGAGACCGGCAAGGTTACAATATCTTTTCAAGATAATGGGTCTGGATTTCCAGAGTCGCTTTTAAGTCAAGAAATAGCTCCTCATCCAAAGGAAAGTAAGTTTAAACAAGAAGGGCCGTATCTCGGAGGTGCAGGAATGGGGATTTATGAAATTTATCGAAATGATTATGGGGCTAAAGTTGCTCGAAGTAATGCGGAACCAAAAGGTGGTGCCGTAGTTACTATAACATCTCCTATAAAAAGTATTGAATTAAAAGAGAGCCCAGGTTTCCATTCAAGATCAGGAATTGCAAGCAAAAGAAAAGCTGTTAAACTTGACTCTCCTTCGCCTCATTTTTTTCAGCAGTCCAAAACTAAATCAACACCTAAAACTAAATCTGAATCTAAATCTAAATCAACCAAAACCACTGTTATTTATGTTCGTCCAAAAGATAAAAAAGAAGAAAATCCTCAACAAGAAGAAAACCCACCGCCCAGAAAATGGTGGCAATGTGGAAGTTAGTGAATTTTATTTCTTAACATTTTCTCGATTAATTATTTTCTTAGATTTTTTCGGAAAAATAGAATTGAAAAGATTCGCAGGGGGAGATACTTCAACTCCACCGAAAATTCTTGAGCGTTCGGAAGCAATTTTCAATTTTTCAGTCTTTTGCTTTTGTTTACGTTCCATGGTAATACCTCCATAGAAGTTACACACTATAATTATAACAACTATGGGATAATTTTTTTTAGAAAAAAATACTAAAAAAATCAATAGCTTTGGCGGTTCTCAATAAATAATCGATTTGGACTTCTAGTAGTCAATCTATTTAAGTCAATTCATGTGAGAAATGTGATAAACATTTCCATCATACGAACCCGCAATAAATTGATGATTAATTTCATCATAACAAAGGGATGATATACCAGCACGAGTTAATAAATGAGAAGACCATTGTGATGATTGTTGATCATAAACCGCAACAGTCCCTGTGTAGGATCCGGTTGCTATAAAGCGCATGGATGAATCAACAGCAATACATTTCATGGAATTAAGGTGTGGTGTTTTTATTTCTTCAAGCAAGGAAAATTGTTTACCATCCCAGATTCGTAAAAATAGATCACGACTGACACTGGAAAAATGTTCTCCTGATAACGTAATACAAGCATCGGCTATTTTCAAATGCGCAGATCGATTAAATTTTTCTTCATGATCATTTGTTAAATTATGCCACGCAGCAGCACCAGTTGCGCAGACAGAAAATAATATATGAAAGTTATTTACAGCAACACCTTTAATGGCATTGTCATGTAATTGTATGATGCGATCAAAAATAAGAGCATTCTTTTCAAATTTTAAAATGATACCTTGCCCTGTATAAGTGCCAATAACAACATGCCATTTTCCATGCAAAAAATAAGTTGCCCCACAATTTAATGGAGAATGATGTTGATAAATCACTTCACCTGATTTTGCATCGAATAACTCTCCTGATTGTCCACCAGTAATCAATAAATTCTCGACCGCAATGATGAAATTGCATAAACTGGGCAACTTTGAAATTGGTTTTTTATTTTTGTGAACTATTCCAGCATCACCCACAGTCCAAATATCATTATTAATTGCATAGACTGCATTGATACCTCTTGTAGGTTTAATATGATCTAAATGCCATTCTTGATTACGATAATCATAGATAGCATAGGAATCTCCAAAAGTTGCAAATACAATAGCATGATCACTTAAAAAAGCGCATGATCTTGCCCAAATAATATTAGGTAGAGAAAATTCAATATCTTTTTTTAATTCACCATCTGTCATTACATTCCAAATACGGGCTTTTCTATCATATGAGGTACTGATTAATTTTTTATGTATTGAACTGTAAATCAGTCTTTTAATGCCTGCTTGATGAGCCATAAATTTTTGATTTTGATGATGGTCAATAACATGAATTATGCCGGCATCATCACCAGCAAAAATCATTCCTTCCGAAGAGATAGCAAGTGCATCAGTTTGGATGCCATTATTTGATATACGATTTATTTCTTTTCCAGTTTCGACATTCCACACACGAATCGTGCCATCATCTGAACTACTAATCAGACTCTTTGTATCGTTAATCCAACGTACCGAGATGACATCTTCTACATGGCCTTCTAATGTTTGAATTAAGTTTCCCGTGAAGTCAAAAATTCTAACTTTATAATCTCTGGATGCCGTTGCTATCAAGGATTCTGTGGGATGGATGGTGGACATTTCAACATCATCTTCATGCTGATGAAATACAGTCAATAATTTCATCTGTGGAAGTTGCCATAGTCTTGCAGTGTAATCACTACTCGATGTTACGAGATAATTTCCACAAGGGCTGAATTCGCATTGATTAACAAGGTGATCATGCATTCCAATAGAAATCGTTTTATGTGTTTTAACATCCCACAAAATAACTCGATTATCATATCCCGCAGTTGCCACATATTTGTCAGAATGAACAGAAATTCCACTGATGGGTGATGAATGTTTTAACATTTTAAATTATCTTCTGACCTAGTATATAAAATTTTGAGGCATTTTAAACGATGATGAACACTATGCAAGCAAAATTTGATCTTGCTTTCCACTTGGTTAGCAGATGATCTATCGAAATGGCCGTAGTTTCATATGTGAGACTAATGATAACTTTTGTACATTTGTTCAATTTGGGGGCTATAGAGTCCAGCACAAGAAGGCATGGAATTAGTCACGCTTTTCCAAGCGTTAATTTTATAATCAATAGGTTGGCTTAGACGATTTGATGCCTCAGTGCTTACTGTTTCATCAGGGTCATTTTTCAATTGATTTAAAATAGCATCTGGGACATTAGGATTGTTGAGAATGATATTTTTACGTAATTTACAATCTGGAAAATTGAGAAATCTTGTCAGTGTTTCTTGTGAGGCACTTGGATTAGCTACTACATAACGTAATAAATTTAAATCTTTTTCTGATGCCAGCTGATTCAAAACATCTGGCGGTGTTTTTGGATTAATCGCAAGAGCGGTTAAGGTAGAAGACCGATAATAAGAGTCTTTTAAGTTTTTTGATTGGGTATAAATATTAGCTGCAAGTTCAGTAGTAATGTAACAATTGTTAGCCATCGCTTCTAATAGGGGATAGAAATTTGGATGTTGCGCAACTTGGGAATAAATTTGTCCAAGTTCAGAGGAGTCCTGGCTATTTGGAATTTGATCCGTTAATTGCTTGTACACTTTTACTTCGTTTGCATTTAGTTTGACAAATGTTTTAATGGGTGCGGGTGAAATATGTTCTAAGTAATTTAATTGTTGTTGGGCATCTTCTTGAACACCAATATCAGGATCCAATTTAATTATTTTTTTTAAAGTATCAGGAGTAGTCATAGGATTAAAAATAATTTGCCGACGAAGTTCGCAATTTGATGCAGTGGCTTTATTTTCAGGAGCGGTATTTGGGGTTGTTGCAAATGTTTGAGTACTCATATTAGGCATGGATTTTGATTGTGAAACCTGTCTTAAAATTTCAGGAGGGGATTGAGGATTACTTGAGAGGTTAAATATAATATTTTCTCGTAATCGTCCTCCAATTGTTTGGGCTCGAGAAAACACTTGATTCAATAAATTTGGTGAAGAATTCGGATTTTCTGCCAGAGCTGACAATCCATTTAGCAATCGAGGATCTTGTGATGGACTGATTGCGTTAAATGCTGTTATCAATTGGTTTTGGTTTGTGGAGGTCGATAAAAAAGCATTATGCTCATAATGAGAAAGTAATTTGTAATTCAAGAACCAAAAATAAAAAATAATACTGATCAGTGTTAATAATAATAAAGAACAAATAAATGAAATGAGAGAAGGGCCCTTTTGCCATCGATTTGTAATATTTTCAAAGGCTTGTTTTATGGTGCTTAAGCTCCAAAAGATGAGAAATCCAATAATTCCCAATAGGATTGGAGCAAACAATAGCAAATGCATGTTCATATAAATAAAAGTTGGTATGACGGCTGAATTACCAGTCCAGCGACCAATAAGCATGTATATTGGGATGAAGACGCTGACGATTAACCCTGCGGTTAATCCAGTAATTAAACTCTTACGTAGAACAGGCTTAATTTGAGGCAAGGAATGATAAACCCAATTGCCCGCTAAGTAAAATGCAGGCGCTTCTGCTAACACAATAATAAGTAAAATAAACATAATTGATTTTGCTTTTATTAATGGTTACAGTGGTCTGTATATATTGTATTGGATTGGGATTGGGGTCAAGTCTTGAAAGTTGACGAAGGCATTTTTTCAACTTTCATGACTTGACCCTAGGCACAACAAGGCATTTGTCAACTTTCAAGACTTGACCCCAATCTGTCACAAGACTTGACCCCAATCCCATTAAGGACTTTTCAAAATGAATAAAAATCAAGAATGGATAGCCGGTGTGGATGAGGCTGGACGTGGGCCTTTAGCAGGACCAGTGATTGCAGCAGCAGTGATTTTGAACCCTGATTATCCAATTAAAGGTTTAATGGATTCAAAACAGTTAACCGAAAAAGCAAGGGATAATTTATTTACAATAATTCAAGAGTGTTCTTTAGCTTGGTCTATAGGACGCGCAGAAGTTGAAGAAATTGATCGTTTGAATATTTTACAGGCTTCATTATTAGCTATGCAGCGCGCTGTAAATAGTTTGCCTATGGTACCGCATCTTGCTCTGGTTGATGGTAACCAAATGCCGAAGCTATCTTGTCCTGCGCAAACAATAATTCGAGGTGATGAATCAGAATCTGCTATCAGTGCAGCTTCTATCCTAGCTAAAGTTACCCGTGATCGTGAAATGTTAATTTTAGATAAACAATTTCCAGAATATGGTTTTGCCAAGCATAAAGGGTATGCGACAAAGGCACATTTTGATTTGTTGGAAAAATATGGTCCTTGTCCTATACATAGACGTTCGTTTGAACCTGTTTTTAGATTATTAGCTGTGACCTGAAAAAAGTTGCGACATATTTTACATGAAGAAGGTTGAAGTTGTTCATTAAAATTAGGGTCAACATACCCTAGTGCCGTTTCAACAAATTTCTAAATTCAGACAAACGACAAGTGTTCAATACATCACTTGCTTCTAACCACCCGCGTTGTGCTTGATATATTCCAAGCTGCATAAAATCTAATTCAGAAACACTGTGAGCATCTGTTGAAATTACCATTTTTAATTGCATATCTTTTGCCATTTTACAATACATATCATTAAAATCTAATCTTTCAGGTTGTGAATTTATTTCAAGAATGCAATTGCGTTCTTTTGCCGCCTCCATGATTTTTTCAAAATTCGCATCATATGGTTGACGTTTATTGATTAACCGTCCCGTTGGATGTCCTAAAATGTTAAAGAAAGGATTATCCATCGCTCGAAAAATACGTTCAGTTTGTTTTTTTGATGATAAATTAAATTTGGAATGTATAGAGCAAACAGTTAAATCTAATTCCTTTAAAATTGAATTAGGTAAATCTAATGAGCCATCTTCTAAAATATCCACCTCAATGGATTTGAGAATAGTAATGTTTTTCAATTTATTATTAAGACGATCAATTAATTTGATTTGTTTTAACAAGGCATTTTTATCAAAACCATGTGTCATTGCTAAATGTTTAGAATGATCAGTAATAGCGATATATTCGTATCCCTTATTTTTAGCTGCTTCTACCATTATTTCTAAAGAATCATGACCATCGGTAGCATTAGTATGACAATGTAGATCACCGCAAATTTGAGATAAGTTAATTAGTTTAGGTAATTTATTCTTTTGTGCGGCTTCAATTTCTCCATGGTCTTCACGTAATTCAGGTGGAATAAAAGGCAAGTTTATCGATTTATAAACTTCTTCTTCAGTTTTCCCAGCGATTTGCTTATTGCCTTTAAAGACGCCATATTCATTAATTTTCAGTTTTTTTTGCAAGGCGAGTTTGCGTATATGAATATTGTGAGCTTTGGAGCCTGTAAAATATAATAATGCGGCCCCATACGAAATGGGTGGGAGAACACGTAAGTCAACTTGAATACCAGAATGTAAACGTACAGTAGAACGAGTAGTCCCTTTGCTGAGAACCTCAGCGACTTCATCGAATTGAATAAAATGATTAATGACATCCGTGCCTTTTTTGGCAATGGCAAGAAAATCTAAATCACCGATGATTTCTTTTTTGCGTCTGTAACTACCGGCACATTCAACCGAAGATATATTTTTAGATGCTTTTAAATAAGCGGTTATAGAATTAGCAATGGGAATAATGTCATACAATTTAAAGTGTTTTACATATTCCGTAACATGTTTAAGCCCTTCTTTTATTTTTTGTTGAGTTTTTTCGCCAAACCCTCTTAACTTCTGCACTTTGCCTTTCTTAATTGCTTCCTGAAGATCTTTAGTGCTTTCAATGTGTAATTTATTATAAAGTGCTTTGACACGTTTTGGTCCTAGGCCTTCAATTTTCATTAATTCGCTTAGAATAGCAGGTGTATGTGTTTCGACATCTTTTAATTGTGGTAATTCTTGGGTTTTCACAATAACTTTTATTTTTTCTGCGATTCTTTCTCCAATGCCAGGAATTTCAGTGAGATCGGCATTTTCTGCAACGAGATCAGAAAAATTTTTTGACATGCTAGAAATAACTCTAGCAGCATTTCGATAAGCGCGAATTCGAAAAGGATTTTCATCTTCAATTTCTAATAAATCGGCGAGTTTATTGAAAATGGCAGCGATTTCCGTATTGTGCATTTTCATTTTGGCTCCTGATTTTTTTATGTCGCTTTTTTTAACATTCGATGTTGAGATGTTTTGTATTGGTAGTAACCAGAAATCAAATCAAGTAGAGTATTTTTTTCAGGAGTTGTTCCATGTTTGATTGCTATTATAATGAGTTGGTCTAAAACAAATAATTGGGCTCTTTCAACTTCTTGAGTCTGATTATAATAATTCATGAATTCTTGAGTATTTTTAATGATGCCTGTCGAAACCAAAAAAGCAAATCCAGGATGATCCCCCATTTTTTTATCGTCAGCAATTTTTTTATAAAAACCGAGATTTTTAGGACGTACGATATGATAAGAAGATTTGGAAAAAACAGCATCATTTTTGGCTTTAGTAACAGTATGATATTGAGGAGAAGGATGCGTGTTAATTTTCTTTAACTTGTTAAAATCACTTAAAGCTTCTGGTAATTGTGAGAGTGCATGTAATAGGTTTTCACGTGTTGATGGATTGTTGCTTGTTAAAAAAGTACAACCAATCCTATGCAGTGATTCTATAAAACCCTTATGGGGGCCATTCGGTTTTTCCATTTCATCAAAGTAGGCTTTGAAAAGTTTTTCATCTTCAATGATTCTTTCCTCGATGAGAAAAATAATGCCCGCATAATTTCCAAATCCTCTGGTTTGAGCTTTTTTGGTATAAACTTCAATTTTTGTGGGAATGACAAATACTGACATTGTTATATCTCCCAGGGAATCAGTTATTAGTCTTATATGTTTATTATAGCATTCTCCAAGGTTAAGGGTCTGTCGGAGGTTTCAGTCTAACGAATTGTGAATTAACCTAATCTCATGAATTTTAAAATATTTTTGGAATTTTTTACTGAATATGGTCAATACACCATTTCCACATCTTCTTCGGCAAGCATATCTTTAAGAGTTTGTAATAACGAATCACTTGGCCGAATCCGCCAAGCATCACCTAGTTGTAAATGCGCTTTAGCGTCTTGTCGGGCATAATTAATTTTGATGCGACAGCCACCGCCACGATGTTTTTCTAACATCGTGGCGAGTTGAGTCATTTCGGATGATTTATGAGGAGAT
>JANWKO010000166.1 GCA_025451335.1 Gammaproteobacteria bacterium | reverse complement strand
TGAAATTCAAGATTTAATTAGATTACAAAACACAGCTTTTAATGATATCGCATCTGAGAATCGTAATGCTGGGAAAGACTCGATTAGTAAGTTTCTAGAAGAAATTCAAGCTGCTGAAGATAAAATTAAAGATGTGATACGGCAAGCAGAGCTTCAGCTGCAAAGAGAAAAAGAAATAGAAAGAGTGCGCCAAGCACAAGAACAGGAAAGAGCAAGAATAGAGGCTAAAATACAAAAAGAAGAGAAGGCTGCGCAACTGGCGGCAGTACAAAAGGCAGAAGAAGAAAAGAAACGTCAAGATGAAGAAGCGGCAGAAAGGAAGAAAAGAGAAGAAGAGTTTAAAAAGGTAGAAGCTGAAGTTAAAAAAAAGGCCCGTGAGAAAGTTGAAAGAGAAGAGCAAGCAGAAAAAGAAAAAAGAAAGAAGATTCGAAATCAGCAAAGTGGAAAAAGAGATCAAGAAATATTGGGGCAAACAACACCAAAAGGAAAAAAAGAATCAGCTGTAGTTGATAGAATGATTCAAATGGTGCAAGACAGTGAAAAAACAGGATCATTAGAATTAGAAGATATAAAAGATAAAAGAAGACAAGCACAAGAAAATTTAGAGCGGGAGAAGCGGGGAAAAAAACAAACTGCACAAATGATTAGACCACAGTCTGATAGAATTCAAACTGAGCATAACATTCCTGATGATATTGTTGCAAAAATGGTAAAAGAAACAGAAGATTTTTTGCGAATTCAATATCGAGAAATATGGAAAATAATTGATGCAAATAGAAATTCTGTTATTGAAAATGAATTTAAAAAATATCTTGACCTCGAAACAAATAAACTAATGGATGAATCGGAGCGTGGAATATTGGAAAGTAAAAGGATATCAAAGGCATATAAAGAAGAGTGGAAGCTGAGGCCTGAGTCAGAACGTAAACTTTTTTATCTGGATCAAGCTGAACATGACCCACATTTGATTCCCCGAACTATGGTTCAATTCGCAAAAGGTTTTGCAGAGGGAGGTTTCACACGTTCCAAAGCCGAAAAAGATTTAAAAGAAGAGGATTTAAAAGCAGAAAAATTTTTTGTAAAATTGAAAGCACTATCAATTGCTTGCCAAAGTGCACAAAATGTAAGATCAAAGTTAATTAAACAAGGTGTCTCGGTTGAAGAAGTAGATCTGGCGATTGACGCGGCCAAGCCAAATCTAGATAAAGTAAAAAGTCCTAGTCATCGAGGATTGTTTTCGAAAAAAACATTCACCCAAATTTTAAAAGAACTAATTGCGAAAGCAAAGACAGCATTTTCACCAGTTTCTAAAGCTACACGAAATAAAACATCAAGAGCCTGATGAAAGCAGCAAAAAATATGTTTAATTATCCTTATAAACTTTATATCGCACATAGTTGGAAATATCCTTATCTGTTAATAAGCCGTCACGCAGAGCAATTTCACCGTAACCTGATAATACTAAATTAGCTTGATTTTCAATGGTTAAGCCATGGCGCTTTGCTAATAACAATAAAGTACTCCATCCCCACCAATTTGTAGTCCAGTGTTTATCAAAATAATTATCTAAATTAGTACGACGATATAATTTATAAGAAGGTTCATCCCAATAGAACAATGATGAAATATCTAGATGACTATTATTTTTAATTTCATTAGGTTCAGGGATCAATTTTGCTATTTCATTTTCATATGGCATCGTACCATTTTCATAAGCATAAAAAATTTCATTAACTGATATTTGCAAAACTTGCTGCATTCTTTCTATATTTTCCTTATTACAATCGTTAAAATAAAATCGATCTCCATAAGCAATCCATTGATCTCTGTTAAGATTGTGTACATGTAATCCATTTTCATTATCTTCACCATGCATATAACCTGATAATATTGAACCAACCACGCTTGGAGTGACATGAGAAAACAGCTCTACTCGCGGAGTGCGCATATGACCTGATGCGAAACGATCAGTAAGGAAATGTGCAGCAAAACCATCCATTGCATAGGCGATTTCTAATTTATTTAAATCATGGATGTGATGCGCTTCAATGGCTTCTTCTAATGCCAATTGATGACCAGCTTGATATGCGAGTAATGCATTTTTACCAAAGTGATCAAAATTAGTTTTTTGTAATTCTAAATAGCGGCCAGGATTCATCCACCAATTGCTATCACAACCGCCGCCAGTAATACAATTAAATTTGATTGTTGTTTCTTTTTCAATACGTTTATAAATATCTTCAGGCTTTTCTCCGCGTTTCATTCCTTCTTCAATTTCATTTTTTTCAAAATTGAAAACCTGCAAAATTTGGTTAGTTTCGGCTACTGTTTGCTCTGTCATTGCTAATGTATTGAAAGCTGCATGAAAACGCGTTGTGCGTTCTTTTTCGGATTTGCCTAAAGCAATGGGTTCTTTGGGAAGGCCATAAAAATCGCCTAAAGCAATTAATTGGCCATAAGTGAGAGCTAATCCATTTGGCAAATGTAGTAAATGACCTGTTGAGCCCTCTTCAGAGGAAAAAAATAGTTTTGTTTTATCCCCAGCGGTCATGTGTTCAGAGCCTTCAAATTTGACAGGAAGATTCGAAGAATAACTTTTTATTGTGAAAAAAAATAATAAAAATATTGAAATAAAACGAAATAAGAAATCCCTTTGCATGTTCATTCCTTTGTAGAATAAAAAAAATATGTGTAACCCAATTTTATATAGTATCTAATTAAAAAGACGAATTGAAGTCAAAGTATAATATTGCCAAAATTAATCAAAAGCCTAGGCTAGGACCTATTGACAATTCTATTTTTTATGTCTCCGATAACAGACCCGGCTACAATGCAGATATTGATATGACCTTTAAAAGTGTCAAGATTAATAAATTAGTGAATTAATATGACCTCTAAGTTTGGAACTTTTTTAAATGAAGCATCACCTGTAATAAAGAGTACTTTGTCAGAGAATGTTAGTGCGCTTGCTGCTTGTAATGCATCGGGTGTGCGAAGTTGGTGGTTAGCTCTTAGCCTTGTTGCATGTTCTATTATTTCAAAACTCAGATTAAGAATAGTAAGATTGTTCATGGTAAAAAAATCTTGATAATGTTTTAATAAATCTTCGTTATTTTCACGCATGGGTTTAACGCGGCATTCTAATAAACTTAACGATGAAGCTATAAAATTAGGTTTATGATATTTTTTTTTGAGTAATTGTAGTATCTTTGAAAATTGAGCGAAATGTGGTTCGGTCATTTCTACCCAATATATGATGGCACATGCGTCCAAAAATAAATGCATGCTCAATCCCAGTTATTACGTTCAGTATGAAGTTGTTTATCAATGTCTTTTTTGCTTCTTGAACCCTGCCAAGGCCGATTATCTAATAGATCCCATAAGTTCATGGCCGAGCTTTTCTTTGTGAGCAAAGCATAGTCTTCTTCGCTAATTACAACGCAAGTGGGTCGATTATTTTTAATAATATGCACAGGGCCATTTTTTAATGCTTCTTCTAACGCTGCTACTCCGCGTCGCTTAACTTCTAAAGCTGGTATAGTTTGCATATTTGCTCCTTTGTACTATTTATAGTACTATTATAGATACTAAAAATGGTACTGTCTACTGCTGGATTAAGCGATAAGACCATGAATCTTTTGGTCTTATCGCTACCCTGTTTTTATTAGATTTTTTTGCCACTCATAGTATGGGTGGTATCCAACCTATCTTCATGCTTTTTCTCATCAGGTGAGCGTCTCCCGCCAAACATCGAATGACTGGATGTAAACAGACCTGCTTTTTGAGAGGGGCTTTCAAGAGTATCAGAAAGGCTTTTTAAATCCATGATGAGGGATGAAAGGAAATTGAAATGATGTGGACGTTTGTGAATAGTTGATTGATGAAGACTATTGCTGATATCTTTGTAAATATCTTGGCCAAGTGTTCTCTCGGAATCAATAATTAAAATAAAAGAAGCAAGTTGTAGTTTTTCACTGCTAGATAAACGAATCGTATGGCAAAGTGAATCATAATCGATAGGTAAGTTTAAAGATTTGCATTTTTTTTCAATTGCATTGAGTATTTCTTTATTTTTATTTTGATAACAAATTTGTTTGCTTTCAGTGTTGCGATAGCCACCGATAAAAATTTCTTCTTCATCTTTAAGCGTTCTGGTATTTTTATAACGCACACTTCTATTTAATTCAGCACCACTATCATATACTCGAGCAAAATCACCTTCTTTAATCCATTTTGAGACATCTTCCGGCCTGGATTTAAATTCTTCATCTTTTAGATTGCTCGGAAGTAAAGTTTGTATCTCTTTTTTACATTGTTCATCAATAGGCGTAATCAAATCAATTGCATTAATGAATGCCATTATTACTTGTTTATTAGCACTTTGCAGACTGACACTGCCTATTAAACCATCTCGCACTGGGATTTCTAATTGATAACATATTTTAAGCAATGCGTCAGCTTTATCTTCATCTTTATTGCGATAGATAATTCTCAAATCAGATGTATCTTTATAAGTACCAATAAAAATCTGTTCTTTATTTTGAAGATTTTTAGTATTTTTATAACTGATACTTCTAACCAAGTTTGCGCCACTGTATCTTTCAAAATCACCTTCTCTTAACCAGTGTGAGATAACGCCGCGTGTGGATTTAAATTCTTCCTCTCTTAAGGTGGCAGGTAATGAATCTCTAATTTCATTTTTGAGTTTTTCACTAATCGGCGTAATACCATCAATAGCTCTGATGAAAGTATCAATCAATACTTTATTATCTGTGTTTAAAATAATTCCTCCAAGCAAATCATCCTCGACTGGTATTTCTAATTCATAACATTTTTTTAACAAGGTTTTTGATTTATGTTTGTTGCGATAAATGATTTTTACGTTGTTTGTATTATTATAAGCACCTATAAAAATATGTTCTCTATCTTTTAGAGCTTTTAAATTTTTATATGTTACATCTCTGATTAATTCGCTACCTGTTAAATGTTTACCTTTAATCAGTGAAAAATCACCTTCTTTAAGCCAAAAAGATTTATCATGCGCTTCTGACTTATATTCTTGATAAATTAATTGTTTGGGCAAATTCGCAAAGATGTCATTAACAATTTCATCTGGAATAGTAGCAACAGAGGCAATGGCATGGATAAAAGAAGAAATAAAATACCTATTGTTGCTATCTAATTTAATATTAATAATCATATCTTCGACAGGAATTTCTAATGTATAGCATTTTGCTAAAAGGGAATTTTTAAATTTATCTCCCTTAAAAAAGATTCTGAATTCGTTGGTATCTTCAAAAAATATAAATGAAATATCAGCATTATCTCTTTCGTTGCGATATTCGGTAGTGCCCCACAAAGGAGCGCGTCCCTTGATCCATTTTGAAGGAAGGGTGGATTGAGCGGTTTCTTGTTTTGATTCTTTTGGTGTGGTTCTTTGCATGTTTTCCTCACTTTTTGATCATAAATATCGATTATATAAATGGGCCATTTTATAAGAGTCTGAGAATCTGGCAATATGTAATTAATACCCTATCCTAATGCATTTAATATTTACAACAATCAAGCTGTGAGAAGTGAATAAAACAACATGCCTAATGGCCAATCAACTTTTTGTTGATTAATTTTGTCGGTAACCCATAACTGGTAACTTTGTAATTTTAGTTTGTTATAAAATAATTGATCAATAAAAACAGCGTTCGCGCAGTAAGATGAAAGTGTTTGAATAGGAATAATGTCTGAATATTCTAATTTCATCAGATCCCAAGGCGTGTCACAAACATAATACAATCTTGCTTCGAATGACATTTGATCAGGAATTTCAGCGCTTAAAAAATCATAAATACGAGCTGCACCGGAAAAAGCGATGAATTTTTGTTCATGTATGTCAATGGGTAGATGAATGGGATCGGTGACTTTTGAATAAATAGATCCGCAAGTTTTTAAATCAAATTGTCCAATTTGTTGATTCTCCATGGGGTAACCAATCGGATAACAATAACGCGCTTGCTCAAATTTATTCATGACCCAGCGGGCGGAATCTTGTCCCAAATCTGAAAAACTTTTGCTGTAAATAGAGTATGGAATATTATTAATTTTTAAATTGATTTTATCATCAAGGTTTCTCGTGTCATTTGTTGCAAAAGCCATTTCACTGGAAAGATTTCCGACATTGATAATTCCTTGTGGTGGCTCGTTTTTAATAAAATTTCCAGCTATATAATTTGCATCAAGCCAATAATATAGACCTTGCATTGTTCCTGATAGTGTTTTCGCGCACCCTAAAATAAAAGTGTAATGATTTATAATATATTCTTTAACATTTTCATAAATGGCACTTTGTTTGTTTTCATCGAGTAAACGCATGCTGGAAGTTCCAAATATACTAATGGGCACGGTGTAAGGATCAATATTGATTTTTTTTAAATAAGTTAAGGCTTCCCTCAATACATTATTTAATGAAATTCCAGCATCTTGGGGGTGGTCAGCATAAGAAGAAAGAGTTGATAAAGCAGTAGAAGAGAAGATCTCTTTGATAAGTGGTAAGGGCTTAATATTTTCCACTTGAAATAGATGCAAAATGGATTGAGTGTCGTTTGCGTCAATAATAATTTTGTATTCTGGCTTTGAAGCAAATGAATTAATTGTGAATAATAGAATGATTATAGAAAAAATTAATCTTTTCATTTTTATTTCCTTTTTTAATTTGATTTAAAACGTGATGGTTTTATTTTGAAAACAGTTGAATGATGTTGGTGGATGATGATTAGAAAGTTAAACAGGGCAAATTCAGTGAAATGTTTTACTAGGATATGTTGACAATTCGCTTGTCGTTTAGCTATCTGCTTTGATTTTTGAGCCGTACTTTCTAGATGGGGTTTGCATTTGGCTACGCAGTTAGCGTTTTCATTGGACTCTAAGAGGAATTTAAAGTATGAAGGGATGAGTGGTTGAAATTGATAATATAGATTAAATCTGGATGCAGATCAAGAAAAATGAATGAAAGGATCACTGATTTATCTATCAGTGATCCTCGAGTTCATGTTCATAAAGAAGATATTTTTTCTAATTGCGATTCTAATTTTTTTAAAGTCGTTTTTAATTCCATTAATTTATCTCGTTCTTTTTCCACGACATCACCAGGAGCTTTATCCACAAAATTGGGATTTTGAAGTTTGTTTTCTACGCGTTCTGCCTCTTTTGTAGTTTTCGCAATTTCTCTATTCAATCTTGCGGATTCTTCTTTTTTGTCAATCAATCCTGCCATGGGAATTAAAATTTCTAATTCACCAACCATAGCAGTAGCAGACTCAGGAGGTGTGTCATTCGCAGTTAACCAGGTTACATTTTCCAATTTGGCAAGAGTATTGACGAGAGATCGATTCTTTTCATAACGTTTTTTATCAAGTTCTGTGCCTTTGTGAAACAGTACGGATAATTGTTTTCCAGGCGCAATATTCATTTCGCTACGAATAGTACGTATGGCAACTATGACATTTTTAACCCATTCTAATTCAGTTTCAATATCTTCATCTTGTAATGATTTCTCGCACTGAGGGTAGGGTTGTAACATGATTGAAGTCGGTTGTATTCCTGCGAGTGGGGCAACGCGTTGCCATATTTCTTCTGTTATGAATGGCATAATAGGATGCAGTAACCGTAATAAAGTTTCTAACACTGTTACTAAAGTTTGTCGTGTGCCTTGAATTTGTTCTGGTGAACTTTCTGCAGAAGTTAAAATGGGTTTAGATAATTCAAGATACCAATCGCAAAATTCATTCCAAGTAAATTCATAAATGGCTTGTGCTAAGAGATCAAAACGATAATTTGCAATGGCTTTATGCATTTCTTGAATAGTATGTTGCAAACGCGATTGGATCCAACGATCAGGTAAGGAAAGAGCTATATTGGAACTAGCGGGATTCGTCGCCAAATCAGATGTGTTCATTAATACATATCGTGCTGCATTCCACAATTTATTGCAGAAGTTACGATAACCTTCTAATCTAGCCATATCGAAACGTATTTCTCTGCCATATGAGGCAAAAGAACAAAAAGTAAAGCGCAATGCATCCGTTCCGTGTGGCGCAATACCTTCAGGAAATTGTTTGCGCGTGCTTTTTTCAATTTTTTGCGCCATGGCAGGTTGCATCAAACCCTGTGTGCGTTTGCGAAGTAGTTCGTCGAGTGTGACACCATCTATCAAATCAAGCGGATCCAAAATGTTGCCTTTAGATTTCGACATCTTTTGGCCTTCGGAATCACGTATCAAACCAGTAATAAAGACTTCGCGGAAAGGTACTTGGCCTGTGAATTTCAAGCCCATCATAATCATGCGGGCAACCCAAAAGAAAATAATATCAAAACCAGTGACAAGGACATTCGTAGGATCAAATGTTGTTAATTCTTCAGTTTGTTCTGGCCAGCCTAAAGTGGAAAAAGGCCAAAGTGCTGCTGAAAACCATGTATCAAGTACATCATTTTCTTGGTTTAATTTAATTTTATCAGAAAGTTGATTGCGTTTGCGTACATCGTATTCGTCGTGACCAACATAACTGTTACCAGATTCATCATACCAAGCGGGAATACGATGTCCCCACCAAAGTTGCCGGCTGATGCACCAATCTTCAATATTATTTAGCCACTGAAAATACGTTTTATTCCAATTTTCTGGGATAAATTTCACCTCGCCTTTTTCCACTGCTTCGATAGCTGGTTCGGCGAGTGATTTCATTTTCATGAACCACTGTTGTGTGAGATAAGGTTCAATGACCACGCCTGAACGATCACCGCGTGGTACTTTTAATTTATGTTTATCAATTTTTTCTATTAATCCTAATACGTCGAGATCTTTTACAATTTGCTCGCGTGCAGCAAAACGTTCAAGTCCACGATAAACTGGCGGAACGTTATCATTTAAATGCGCATCAGGAGTGAAAATATTAATTGGTGTGAGTTGATGACGTTGACCAAAAGCATAGTCATTAAAATCATGGGCAGGTGTGATTTTCACGCAGCCACTACCAAATTCTTTATCAACAAATTCATCAGCCATAATCGGAATAGTTCGTTCCGTCAGTGGCAAATGAACATGTTTTCCAATGAGATGTTTATACCGTTCATCGTCAGGGTGAACCGCTACTGCAACGTCGCCTAATAAGGTTTCAGGTCGAGTAGTAGCGACAACAATATGACCTTTGTCATCCACAAGAGGATAGCGAATATGCCAAAGTTGCCCGTCTTCTTCTTCGCTTACCACTTCAAGATCTGAAATGGCGGTATGAAGTTTAGGATCCCAATTCACCAGACGTGTGCCGCGATAAATCAACCCTTCTTCATATAAACGAATAAATACTTCTCTTACAGCGTGTGATAACGATTCATCCATCGTGAAACGTTCACGTGACCAATCCATGGATGTACCTAAACGGCGAAATTGCTTGGTAATCGTGCCGCCGGATTCTTGTTTCCATTCCCAAACTTTTTCTACAAATTTTTCGCGACCAAGATCATGGCGTGTTTGACCATTCAACATGAGTTGTCGTTCAACTACCATTTGTGTTGCAATCCCAGCATGATCTGTGCCGGGTTGCCATAAGGTGTTTTCACCTTGCATGCGATGGTAGCGTATTAAAATGTCCATTACCGTCGAACCAAAGCCGTGTCCCATGTGTAAACTGCCGGTGACATTGGGTGGCGGAATCATGATGCAATAAGGTGTACCATTTCCTGAAGGTGCAAAGTAATTATTTTGCTCCCAGGTTTTGTACCAGTGTTCTTCAATGTTTTGGGGTTGGTAAACTTTTTCCATGGTGGTGATCACTTTTTAATTAAGTTGCTCAGGATTTGGCTATATAGTCTCGCTTGCGATTATTGCTAATTAGCTAAAAAGACGGTTTAGGCCAAATGATTAAATTATTTATGAATTTACATGAAGTATACGAAATTATAAATCATATTTAAACCACATCTGAGTTTGCTGTGCTCATTTTGTGTGTTTTTATTTCAAAACCTTGCTGACGATATTGTCGAAATCGATTGCGAGCAGATTCTTGAAGAGCGGCATCATTTGGTACGAGTTCTAATACGCGATTAAATTGATGGTAAAAAGTCGGGATATTAGAGCTCAGGTTAATCAATATATCACGATGTTTCTCTGGCTGGGCATCAAATCCTATTTGAATAGGCGGTGCCGGTTCTGGTCCTTCACCATATAAATTATGGGGAATAAAGCTATCTTCGCGATAAGTCCAAAGCAATTCATCGAGTTGATGCGCTTCTGGTTGATTTTCTGCATGGATATAAACTCGATGACGATTTTTATACGCTTTTTCAATTAAACGGCACGCAAGCTGTAATCGCGTATTGGCGTTTCCTTCTGAAAAAATATAAAAATCGATTGCGGGCATGAAATCTCCTAAATTTTGCATGTTAACGGTCAGTTTAAATGAATATAAAGATACTGCCAACTGGAGGATGCATAGATGTATACCTTATCAAGCTTTAATTGCAAGCATTTGCATAAATATGCGCCTGGCCATTCTGATAAATAATTTAATTATTTGATTTTATTGATATTTAAAAACGGAATACTTTTGAAACTAGGTTAATTGATATAAGGTTGTATACTAAATATAAGATTAAAAGTTTTGGGAAAGTAGCCTTAATGAGTACAGAGCGAAATACAAAAACTCCTCCTGGATTGAACGAATACCTTCAAGGTTTGGAAAATGAAGAAAAAGATCCGTTAAAGGCGCTTAAATTCCTTGAAAAATTTCCCACAGAACCGAAAGTAGAAAATGCCAATGTTTTAATTGCTTATATTTATAATACTTGTTTTCCTGGCGAGAAAATACAATTACCGGAATCAAATAAGACGGTCATAGTTTCTATCTCTCCTCCTACCCTAAAAAGAGGTTATTAATTGCGCAAGAGTAACTTTTATAATCCTTGATTTGACATTTATTTCTTCATTAATTAAGATTCGAGTCATTAAATGAACTTTCAAAGGCGCTACGATGGAATCCCGAAAATCAAATCCCCAAAAATCAAATTCAATTCTCGAAGTTATCAAAGCAACCAAAGATGCGAAAAAAGAAGAAGTCTATGCAAAATTAAATGCAGCTTACGCAACTTTTGCACATGTAGGAAAAAAGGCTAAAGATAGCGATGATCATACTCCATTAATGATAGCTGCCCAAGTGCAAAATTTACATGCAATAGAGTGGTTGTTAGATGAAACAAAACATAAGGATTTTTTTGGCTTAAGAAATCATATGCCTAACATTAATGCCGTTGATAAATCAGGATATACAGCGCTAATGTATGCTGTGCAAGGTAAAGATAATGAAGAAGAAATACAAACAGAAAGTGTTCATAAAAGACGGCAGATAATTGATTTGTTAGTCAACCATGGGGCTGATCTTTTAAAGACTAGATATGAAGAATATACCCAAGCTAATGCACCTGCGGTGGCGGCTCAGTCAGAAAATCAATATTTTTTGAGATTATTTTTTTCACGATATCCCCTTTCCCAATATCCTTATCAAGCAAAATATGCAGAAGCTCGAGAGTTTTATTATCATCGTACGACTTATGATGTGAACACGAGTTCGCTATGGGCTAGAGCGTCTGCGCTCTATCCATTACAAAAAGAGCAAGAAGATATTGCAAAGGAATTTGCATTTCAATTGCATGAATATTTTTATAGCCGTATTATTCAGACAGCGTTTTCCAAAAAAGATAATAAATTATTATTATTCTTGCTGAAAAACAAAATGTTAACAAATGCTCAATTTTGTCCTTATGATAGGGACGAATATGGGCTTCAAGCGGCTATCCAGCGTTTTGATTTTGTTCGCGCCAAATTATTATTGGAACATGGTTTTTATTTTAGAAATTGGGAAATATTAATTACAATAATATTAACATTTGATCCCTATGGAAATAGAGATGTCAAAATAAGTGATAAACTATTCAAACAAGCAATTGATTTATTAAAATATGTTGTAAGTCAAGGTTGTTTTCGCATAACGAAAGCTCAAGCATGGGATCTAAAAAGGCATGATTTTTATATGGATCCTTTAGAAGAAGCAACAAAAGACATGTTTGATTCTTGCTACCATCATATTGTTATAAATAAATCATTGAATATATCTCAAAAGAAAGAATTAATTAATTGCATCAATTCTGCTGGCGGTGTCATGCCTGAGAATGATAGATTACAACTGAATGAAGAAATACAAGCAGTCAATGAAAAACAAAAGATGCATGTTTTATATGCGACTTCTGTCAATGCAGCTGCTGGTCAAATGCCTGAAGCATATCAAGCTCAAGCTTCTGCACCTTTTAATGAAATCAAACAGGGAAGTGAGGGCTTGGAACAAGATGTAAAAAATGCAATGGAAGGGAATAGAATTAGAATAGATCGGTTTTTTAGAGAAAAACCAGAGAATCTCTTAGAAAAAATTCAAGATGCATTTAGTGATCTTTCTGCAAAATATGCACCTGATGTTAAAGCCATTAGATTTGCATGCTGCGGAGATGGAACAACACGATTAGAAGAATTAATAAAAGAAGAAAAACCTGAAATGAAATGTGATATTCCAATTAGTCACGGCGAAAATGAGGTCCTTTTTGATCCCATACCTAATGAAAAATATCCTCTCACTCAAGTTGCAATTAAATACTTGAAAGTTTCCATCAATAAAGATGCAAAGAATGAAGAAGATGCTGCGCATATTATTTCTACTTTTATTTTCATGTTCATGGATGAAAAGAACTTAGCAACGGATTTTGGTAGAGATTTACGAATTATTATCCGAGATTTTCCATCCATACAATCTGAATTTAATATAGAAAGAGGTGATATATTGGATGAGCGAATAAAAAATTTTCGTGAAAAAATCATAAATTATCAAAAAGAGGAATTTGACCGAAGAACAGA
>JANWKO010000165.1 GCA_025451335.1 Gammaproteobacteria bacterium | reverse complement strand
GCATGACATCATCAATTAATTTTATAGATGATGCGCGACCCACAGTGAAAGGCATGATAGCTAATGGAAAAGCAACCGTATTTTTCAATGGTAAAACTGGCAATACATCTGGAATTTTAATTTCAGAAGAGTCTGTTTGGGACGCGTTAATAGCCATGACTCTCTCCTCAACATTTAACTAATATGATACTCAATATTCCATTCTTAGATTTAATTTTCACCTGCTCTGGATCAACCATAACAATAAGTGGAATTTCCAAATAAAATTCACCTTGCCTGATCTCAGCCATATTATATAAACCAGATGCTTTATGAGTCGGCAACCGACGCAACCCTTTAAGCACAAGAGCATTTTTATAAAGCAATATTTCGATTTGATCAGGTAGAATTCCCGCTAATTCTGAAGTAATGTATATTTTACGTGACGTTTCATAAAAATCGGTTAAAGGTCGCCAGCAAGGATGGCAAACATTAAACTTTCTAATGCTCACCCTATTTCCTAATGCTAAATCGTATTGATAGCTTAAGTAACGATACCCCATACTGAATCTCCTTCAGTTCTCGTTCTTAAGATTTTTAAGCAATTGAATCTACTTATTTTTTTAATTGGATTTTCAACAATATCCATCTATCACTATAACATAGAAATGATGTAAATAGTCTCCAAAACTTGCTTATATCCCTTGTTAATCAAGTGGTCCTTTAATCTATCAAGCAATCCTGACTTAACAATGGTTATATCCCTGTCACTACCAAATAAATTATTCACTTCTACTTGCGAGACTGGATAAGGTGGTCCTTGTACCTGATCATTCGTTTCGATAGTGATTAAAAAAATTTGCGTCTTTGGATTTGCAAGATTTAACAAATGGTTGATATATTTCTTTCGAACTTCGTGAGGTAGCGCAATAAGCGCTTTTGAATCATAAATTGCATCTATTTGTCCAATATCGGCGTGCGTTATTTTAAAAATATCTCCACAGAATAACTTGAAATTTTGATATTCATATAATGTAAAATTATTGAATTTGGTAATTTGGGGAGTAACATTTTGTTCCGCAAAAAATTCTTCACAAGCGATAGGACTCAATTCAACACCGATCACAAGATAACCTGAATTTGCTAGCCACAACATATCTTGTGATTTTCCACAAAGTGGCACAAAAATACGGCTTTTTAATGGTAAATTTAATTTGGGAAAAAATTTCATTAAATCAGGATTCACTTCATTTCGATGAAAAAAAATATCCTTGGTTTCCCATGTTTTTAACCAATAATCTCGATCATGCTGCATTGTGCACCTTAATTTTCATAAGTATTGTTTAATTCGTTTATTTTACCTTTTAATAACGATTTGTAAAAAGTTGGCTCGGGATAATTAACATAATTGGTTGTTGTCATCATACCAGCGAGCATATGATAAAGAACATGACAATGTAACATCCAAATTCCTGGATTATCTGCATCAAAAATAATTGTTTTTCTCGTATGTGGCTGCACCAAAATAGTATCGTGTAGCGGACCATTAGATAATGATTTACCATTAATATCTGTTAATTGAAAAATATGTCCGTGCAAATGCATAGGATGCGACATGCCTGTATTATTGATAAAAACCATTTTAACTCTATCGCCTTTATTGATTTTCAGAGGTTTAACAATTGGCCAAATTTCATTATTAATCTTCCAAATATAATTTCGCATATCTCCTTCTAATTTATAATTCAATGTTTTTGTAATAGGTTTGACAGGAAGAGATTGAATAGCGTGTATTTCTTTTTCTTGCGCATCATTAAGAGCCGATGCTGTTTGTTTAGCATCTTCTGAAACATGTGAAAGTTTTGCATTTGGAGTAATTAAAATAATGCCTGTCTGTTTTTTCGTTCCTTCAATTTGCGCTAAAATAGGATATTGACCTTCGTGCTTGGGAACATCAAGCAAGATATCAAGTCTTTGGGCAATTGCAATTTGAAAAAGTGTTTTTGTAATTGGTCGAATGCTTTGACCATCGACAGCTATCAATTTTCCGACTAATTCTCCAGTATTAATCCAATAATTTGTAGCGGATGATGCATCAATTATTCTTAAGCGAATTTTATCACCCGGTGTTACTTTAATTAGTTGAGGATTTTCTAAAGTGTGTCTATTAGCCAAATAGGCATCATAATTAACATCATTTAAATCTTGTTTTGCCATCATATTAGCTGGCATTGGTTGGTTAGCTGATTTTTTCAAATCAGTAAAAATTTTTTCGGGATTTTTAAAACTAAAATCTTGTAGCATAACAACAATATTTTTATATCGAGAATATCGAGAATATGGATCATTTGAATCATTAATAATTAATGGCGCCGCCATTAATTTCTGTTCATTAAATTGATAATGCGAATGCATCCAATACGTGCCCGATTGCAATAAAGGAAATTGATAGCGTTTGGAACAACCCGGATGAATAGGTAATTGCGTAACATAAGGTATGCCATCTTGATTATTTGGCAAAATTAAACCATGCCAGTGTATGGAAATAGGTACAGTCGTTTCATTTCTTAAGATAACATCAAAGCGTTTGCCTTGCGTTAAGGTTATTCCTTGTTGTCCATTCTCTTGAATAATATTGAAGACCATGGTTTTTTTATGATTGACAATTAAGGACTCTGCTACTGCTCTTAAAACAATGGGCTTATCATTTTTGGCAAAAGCTAAACTGAAACTTGCCATGACTGAAGATAATAAAACTAACAAATAGAAGAATTTTTGTTTCATCAAATTTCCTTTGATATTAAAAAGACTGGACGGAGTGAGCCCAAGGAAAGAACATCCGCAGGATATCTTACATACAGTTTCTGAATAAAAAAAGCCGCTAAAATTCTAGCGGCTTTTTTTTCATCTATAAATGTAAGATCAATTATTCTATTTCTTGCCAAGCACTATTTGTTTGTGATACACAAGCCAATCCATTGGTTTGCTGTTTATTTTGATGACCAATTGCCGTAACCATATATTTACGACAGAATTGATTGCCTTGAACTGCCACTTTAGCTGTTGGCACGACTGTGAACTTAATTTGAGTTCTTTGATTGACCCATTGGGTGGGCTTGCCTATAGACTTATCTAAAGCACGGAACATTTTTTCTCTATCGTTTGAATCCATAGCTTGAGCAATCGTACCACCAACTGGTTGATTTGAGTTCGTCATTGAAGCGGTATTATTATTCATGTATCCAGAAGATTGATTCATTGGCATTGGTTTTGGGTCATGCTGAGTAGAACAACCAGCAAAATTCATACAAATCAATAAGATAGCAGCAGCTGATAATGACTTTTTCATTGTTTTTTCTCCTTAAGTTCTTTCCTTTGAATACTTAATATATCATAAAATGCATGAAAAAACTTTTGATACAATTGCAAATCGTCTGTATAATTTTCTTTCAATATTAAAAGCAGACTGATCATCTAAACCGAGCATTTATGCCAACTTAGAACAATTGAACAGAATCAACTGTTATCATCTATGAGCAAAACACGCGCACTTGACTATGTTTAGTTTCTTCATTTAACATTGCCATCCATTTTAAAAAACTATTAGAAAAAGGAGTGGCAGATGTTATCATTTTTAACAAAATCAAATCCTTCACCTGAAGTGAAAAATGAACTCAGCTTAAATGAAAAAGAAAAAAATGAATTAAAAGCATATGTAGATGCCGCAAATACTTATGACAGTAAATTAAACTCCGCTTTGGGAATAAAAAGAGCCAAGGAAAAAGAATTACATTCGCTTCACTTGGAAATTATCAGACTGAGATCTCTGTTAGCTTCTACCATTAACAAAGTTGAAGAAATCAAATATCGTCCAGATCAAGAAATAAATAACTTATTAGCAGGAAAAGATTTTGTAACTTCGCCAAGATGCATAATCAATAGAGAAAATCAAACCATTGAATTTCTATTTCCCTTAACAAAAGATATTCCTAAAGTACAAACCTTATTTTCTTCTTGCGGAATATCCAATGCAGGAATTAGAATTTCAAAAGATAGCGTAAAACAAGAACATATTGAAGCAGCGATCAAGTTGAGCGATCGCGATACATTTGTAGCTGGACTTATGAAAATAAATGAAATGATGCCTATTACTGAAAGCCATCTATCTGTAATTGCTAAACATTAGCATCCATAAAAATTTTTTCCCTTTTTTATCACAATCAGTTTTAAGCTTTTTAGCTTCATTTTCATTTTCCGAACTGGAACAAAAAAAGTTACAAACAAGACACAGGGAAAATAGAATAATGATGCCTATTAGCACACCAATTGCAGGATTGATAGATTCATCCGTTGTAACAGACGTATTATTAACCGTATTATTAGAAATTCCCGTTAGCCCTTCTAATGCGGATTTCATTAGCATTGCTTTTGAACTAAACATAAATACTCTATTTTTATGATTATTATTTACTCACAATATTTCTCAAATAATATTTATAACAAATAATAATGCATGTGAATAGAAAAAATGAATAAAATTTTATTACAAAACGAGAAAATGATGCGTCAAATGAGGTATCGTGCTAAGCTATATAACACAAAAATTAGACAAAGCGAGTTAAAATATGTCAATAACTAGAAGCAAACAGAATCAACCTGAAGAAATTGAATTAAAACCCATTAAACACTTTTCTTTTCCGTCATTTAATTTTTCTGCTTTAAATTTAACAAAAATAATTCAAGAAAGTTTAAATCGAACTCTAAAAGAAACGTATAATATACATGATGCTTATTTAGCGGAATTTATAAAGAAACCTGAAACCAATTTAATTCAACAATCATTATTTAAACATTTTGATTCAAAATTAGAATCAAAAATTAAAATCAAGCTTGAAGAAGAAAAATATAATCCAAGTGAAAATGGTTTTGTTTTTCGGAAATAAATATCATTGATTAATTTTCAATATAGGCAAAAGAAAAATGGATAAACAAACAATATATATTATTATTGCAGTAATAGGCATCATATGCGCGATTATCATGCGTGAAATTGCAAAGAAGAAAGAAGCCAACCAAACACTTTGGTTTATAATCGGTTTAATTCTAGGTCCAATAGCTTTTCTTTTTATTCCTTTTATTAAAAATTGAGAATACTTAAAAAATTGAAAGTTAAAAATTTTTTTACTTTCCACATCCAAGATCTGCGCCTAGTCGGAACTGTTGCAAAATCAAAGACTTACCTTTTGCGATTTGCTCGAAAATAACGAATTTAACTGCATTAAAATAATATAATTTCTCATATTCAATTACCATTATTACCGCCTTCCGTTCAATAACGCACAACGCACCTTAAATCAAGTACTTATCTACAGCTATTCGGCAACATGAATTGCGGCGCAATTCGATAATTGATTATAATTTGTTGATTTAATATAACTTTAAGCATTAAGTGCTATAATTTTAACAAGAAAATCTATTTAATGTTACATTTCCACAAATATTTTATAAATATAACGTAAAGTTTTCGAGGAAGATTTTAATGGAAAGTTTTAGGCCTTCAGAACTAGAGCGAAAAAACACAGCAACACCTTTAGCGGCGTCATCAACAGCGAAAGTCGCTGGCGTTATAGATTTATTAATATTGCCCGAAGATCCAGAGCTAAAGCATGCACTTCAAGATAAATTTGATTCGCTAATTAACCCTCAAGTTTTCGATCTTGGACGTATCTTTGATCCTTTGAGGGATGGAGATAAATTGAAAGGAAACGAATCGCCGATTATATTGAGATTAATTAATTGTTCCTTATTTCCTGACGAAGCGAAAAATTCAGTATTATTTGCTCTGGAAGAATCAGAAAATCAATTGATTGAGGGCATGGATGTAGATGTAAAAGATTTCGAACAAAAAAAACCAACATGGAAACAAGAGTTGCAGAAAAAAGTTAACCAATCCTTGCTTGATGAAAATGGCATAAATCAAGCAGTATTAGCCCAATTATACCCCAAGATCAATGAACAGACTCGACAATCTTTAAATAAATTCATAGCTGAATTTTTTAAATCCATTTATCAAGCCTTAGGCGATGAAAATAACGAATTTTATAAACTTCTAAAAAAGTATTACACCCGTGATAATGGTGAAGATTTATTTGAAAAAGCAAAAAAACTATATGGGAAAGAAGGTTTTCGTGATCGTCTTATGGCTGCAATGCAGCCGATATTAATGTCTATATTAGGGATAAAATTTCCAGAACATTCTAGATATATTTCTAGGATTTCACAAATTTGCGCACATCAGACCAATCTTGTCGCAAATTGCAGAAAATCCTTAGAAAAACTTAAATTGATAACGTCTGCAGAATCAAAAATTTTGAACCCTAATGTCCGTTACCAGCTGAATAGGTTGTATGAATCCTGCGAAAAATGTTTAGAATCTATCCTTAATAATCCGAAGAATTTTGATCAAATTCCTAAACTAGAAGAAGTTATTAACAATGGAATCACCGCTGCTAATCAACCTAAAGAAAGTGCTTTTAAAGAAATAGAATCTACTCATAAAAAACTGTATGTAATAAATGAAATTCTATGCAAAAGAGCCTTAGAATCACTTCAAAAAGAATCAAAAGATTTAGATATAGAAGTCCTCGTTAGTTTGTGTAATTTAGGTGGAGATTGTCTCAAATCAATGGTAAGTAATCCAAAAAATCTGGATCAAATTCCTTGGTTAAAAGATTTAATTGAAAAAGCTTCTGAAATTGCCACTTCAACAAAAGATGAAACGATTGAGCAATTAAAACAAATAAACGCAACAATCTATTGTAGACTTAAATTAAATGAACTTCGTGATAGAGCCAATACATATCCTGCAGTCAACTCATTATACGATTATTATCAACACGAATTTAATAAAATTTTCAACAAAATATTTGATGAAACTTCAATCCTGAAACTCAAAGAATTGGTAAGATCGATTGAAAAAGATATTGAAGTAATTAATTCTCCTTCCCCTGAATATAATGGAACTTTATTTGGTTCAAAGGGGATATTAATCCCTCCTTCCGATAAAAATAAACGCATACGAAATATTACTTTTTTTAGAAAAGGTGAATTCACTCGCGCTGTTAATGATATTGATTTTGGCGAGGATGTTAAAAAATTAAATCGAGAACTAAAAACGCCGGATGAAGACTTTACTGAAGACG
>JANWKO010000164.1 GCA_025451335.1 Gammaproteobacteria bacterium | reverse complement strand
TTTTGATGGTCAAATTCCTGGTGGACATCCTGGTATTTCAGGTACTGAATTTCCTATGTTTCATACCTTGGATATCTTTTTTCAAAGAGAATTGTGGGATACTGAATTTGGAGAGCTTTTTCACCATAAATTTAAAGAGCTTCCTATCAATATTATTAGTTATTTGTCTGCGTTACGTGAAGATATAAAAGATAATTCGATTTTAAAATTCATTCAAGAGTCAGGCAGTGAACGATTACAGAATTTATATAAAAACATGATGGGTGCTTATGTTGGTGAGCAAGGTTTCATGGGGCAGCATGCAATAAAAGCATTTCAATTTTTAGCAATTAACTTCAAAGGTGGGCGAACGCAAACCAATGGTGGGAACACTGGGGGTGTAACTCTAGATGATAATGATCATGTAAGAATATACGATGCCTTTCAGGAATCAGTTCGCGAGCGAAGTGCAAAAGTTCATCCGTCATTTTCTGTAGCAGAAAAAAAATCTGTTTCACCAATAGGTCTAAAAGCAGATGCGGTTGTTTTGGATATGTCTAAAACGGGTCTTTATTTCGAACCGGGTGATCATTGCGCAGTATTACCGCAAAACTCGGAAAAAGATGTGAAAAGAATTATTGATGAATTCAAATTGAAGCCTACAGAGGTCATTAAGCTGGATGCAAATTGGAAGAAATTTTTTGCTAAGGATTTAAATAAAGAGATTGAAGAAATTCAAGTTCAAGATTTATTAAAATACGTGAATTTAGAAAAGTTTACTGAATTTAACTTAGCTAAAATGGAACCCATCTCAGCGAGATATTATTCAGTAACGCATCAAGCAAAAGATGGATCATCTACTACGCTAACAGTTGGAAAACATACTTATCAGCGTGATAGTGAAACCTGTGATGGTACAGCTTCTGGCCATTTAGCTCATTTTGCTGGGCCATTTTATGTAAAAAAAATCACGGCACATGATTTTCATTTACCCAAAGATCGTTCTAAACCTGTAATCATGTTCGCGGCTGGTACCGGTATTTCCCCTTTTATGAATTTTATTGATGAGCGTGGTACTGAATCTGGATTAAATTGGTTATTTTTCAGTACTTCTAATCAAGAAAATTTTTATTATAGAGATAAATTAGAGCAAGCAGCTCGCGAAGGTCAAGCGAGAGTATCAATGCTTTTTTCACAAGGCGGGGATGCAGACACAGTTGTTTTAGATGAGCACAAAAAATTTAAACCAAAAAAGGAATTCAAAGAAGCTCATGTACGTATAGATAAATTAATTGAAAAACATGCGGAAGAATTATGTAAATTGATTAATGAAGGCGCTTATGTGTATATCTGTGGATCAGTTGATTATACGAAGGCTATTAAAGCAGCTTTAGCAGTGGCACTTAAACGTCCTGATGCAGAAGAGTTTATGGAGCGTTTAATCGGAGAACAGCGACTTTGTGTTGATGAATATAGTCCAAAGCAAAGGGATAAAAAATATGACACAATTTTTCCTTCGGCCGTGACTTATCATAATAAACCGGATGATTGTTGGGTTATCATAGATGGCAGCGTGTATGACATGAGTAAGTTCGTACGTGTTCATCCAGGTGGCAGAAAACTGATTCAACAGTGTGGAGGATTGGATGCAACGGAAAATTATTGCCATATTGGTCATCATAAAGATCAACAAATCGCAGCCCGAATAGAGCAGTTTAAAGTAAAAGAATTGCATCAACCGGAATTTAAAGATTCCGTCCTTTCATCTCAGTACAAAGGATGGTTAAAGTTTCTTCGTTCTATCACGGATATGCAAAATACGTTATGGAATAATACACATTATTTTAGTGATAAATCACCAGCGTTTTTGTGGCGCGAAGTGCTTACTGTATTGTTTGATGGTAAGATCCTTGCAAATTATTCCAAAGATACAGTGCATAAAGGGCCTTTTAAACATGTTTTTGGAGATTTCTTTAAAGGTTTATGTGAATCAACAGTGAAAGACGGTATTTATAAATCCGTAACAGAATTACCTAATTTTGATTTTCTGGATGATTTGTTTAATAAAGGTAGCGAAATAGGTCTTGGAATTAGAGATGTGTCAAGTAAACCTGAATCAACACATCCTGTAAGTCTTATCGAAGCAGTATATAATGAGGTTTTGAAAATATTTTTAGATTACATGGAAGAAATTAAAAAATTAATTTTTCAACTGGTTAGTGAAATGGAAACGCAAGGAGATCGCTTCGATAGAAACAAAATTAAAGATACTTTATTGCAAATTAGAAATAAATCATATGAATGTCTGCAACAAATTAATCATCCACATGAAAAATTAGGTCTAAATGTTAAACCTGTGGTTTCCGATAAAGATGTTAAAGCTGATAAAACTGTTCATAGCGATAAAGATGCTCACGCTGATAAAGAAGTTCATAGTGATAAAGATGCTGATAGCGATGTTTTTATTTCGTTAGGTAAGTGCCCACATTTGCAATTTCTCTATCAGCAACGACAAAGGGCAGCTGGAGCTAAAGTACAAAAAGGTGTTTTAACAGTAAGTGCTACAAAAGCAGCGGTATAATACTATTTAATTTTTCACAGCACAATTAATACAAAGCCTTGTAAAAGATAAGTTATTCCTTTCCAAGGCCTAAGTATCTGCTTAAAAAAAAGTTAAGCAGGTACTTATAATTTGTACTTATGAATTCTCTAGTTGCCATCATTTTCATCCTTCTTCGCAAATCTTGTTATTCAGCGTGTGCTGTATTTAAAAACTTGCATTTTTTTAAACGAATTTATATGCATACTCTATTTGTTCAAAACTTAATCTCAAATGTAATATTTAATTATTAATTATCTATTTTTTATCTTTTATTTTAGATATGATTCGCTAATTCATTTTTAAAAAATAATTCTAAATAGGGAGAAGTTGCGATGAGTCTAAATAGAAATTCTTTTTTGCTTAAGCCTGGGTATAAATTTGATCAACTAGCAAGCGGAATTAAAGTTGCTCAAAAACTGACTGACTCAGTTGATAAAATTAACCAAGCTTTTACCAACGCGCAATTAAAATCAAAAGGCAATGTTAGTTTTCTTGAAGTCTTTAATTCCAATATTGGAAACCTGATTTTGAACATCATTCAAAATGAAATTAATCCGCAAATCAAAAATATGATGCGCTTAAATGAAGAATTTCAAAAAATTAATGATTATTTAGAAGGTGATGAAATAGAAAGTATCTACAAAAAAATAGAATTTTTAAAAAAACATGCTGCGCAATTTTCTGATGACATTCAGAATTCTCCATATCGTAAGGGAATCGCTCCTGAAATAACAGATTATGTAGTTAAAGTTTCTAAAAAAGCCGCAGACGATATCATTTTAATTTGTGAAGTGGCAGTGCCTAAAGACGAATATAAAGCACCCACTCAGTCACGATAACACTTTTTGGAATAGATGTTGCTATGTCAATGCGAAAAATACATTCTGATTTAGCCTCAAAGTTAAAAGATTCAAAAGAGTATCCAGGCTCGCTTTTAGAATTAAAAGACTCAGAAGAGTGCTCAGATCTGCTTACAGATAAAAATGTTATCCTCTCCTTATTAAAAGATGAAAAACAAGTAAATAAATTAGAACAGGAACAATTTTTAGAATTAATAACTGCTACAGAAGAAACTACAAAATTTGCTTTGTCTTCACCATGCATTCGCAAAAAACTAAATGAATTGCCAATTGATGAAAGTGTGCAAACATTTAATTATTCTTGCGCAGCGTATTGTATTTTGAAAATGTTATCTGATTTGAAATTAATTGATAAATCAGAATGTACCCGGACAAAGGAGTTGGAAATTTACAGTCAAATTTGGAAAAGACCTGGTGATGTTGCTAATCCAATAAAAATTTATCAATTTCTCGAGCAGCTGGGGTTGGATGTTTCTATAACAGAAATCGAAAAACGAATTCAAGCGGTTTTGCCTGTCATTCCTGATGAAATGAAATTTACTTATTCATTTATTCATGACAGAAAGGAATTAAAAAAAGCTTCCTATGATGAAAAATCAATACCTACAAAAGATAAATCATTTTTATTAATAGCAGTTTGTGAACATGGCATTCATTTTCACGTGATGTATGCAAAGTGTAAAGATGACAAGTTTATTGTATTTTCTCCCAGTGCAGAAGAAACTAAACACCAAGCTGAGTTTCATTCTTTTGCAGATTTTTTCACGCAAAATTCGCAATTTACAGGGTTGATGTATACCATTTCCAATCCTAAAAAATTAGAATTAACAGTAGAAAAACAGGCAGACCAAAAGCTTAAGCCGTTATAAGCATTCTTGTGTCAAAAATTCATAATTTTCATTCACTTATCGCCACAACCGTCGAAACTCTATCAGCATGCTATAATAAAAGTATGAGAAATTGAAGATTTAAGCAAATAGAGAGAATACATTCGAGGTTTATTTATGTCTAATTCAGAGAACGACGAAAAGGAAGAAGAAAAACAGGAAGCAGAACAAGAAACTGAAGTAGAACAAGAAGCTGAAGTAGAGCAAGAAGCACAACAGCCCGGTTCGGATTTTTCAGATGTAGGTTCTGAAATAAAACAATCTGGTCCGGTTATTCCAGATGTAGATTATGATGCATTGGCTGCTCTAGGTACTTTCATGAATGCTAGGGATCATGCTGATCCACAAGAACCTCTACCTGATAATCAAGACATCCAAGATGTTTCTGCGTATCATAATTATGATGATTATGATGAAGAGTATGGTGAAGATTATAAGGAAACAGAGGAGCATAAACATAGATTTGGTGGTGTTTCTTCCAGCATGGGACATTCTACCACTGCCCATCTTCACCTTATGGGAATTGCAAGTTTAGAGCCTCAGGAATTCAAACAAGAAGCAGAGATAGATCATCAGCAGGCTCCAGCTGGAGTTGGAGCTGGAACTGGATCTCCAGCTCAATCAGTCGTTGAAACAGAGCAGGAAGTTGAGCAAAATAATGATTTAGATGAAGAGAAACAACAACAAGAAGAAGAATACAAAAGCCCACATTCTCCAAATTCCACCTAGCTTTGTTATCTTTCCTTTCTAATGTCAGAGGAAAACTATAGAACCTATTACTTTTGTTTGTTACTAACAAACAACAAACTTAGTAAAATCAAAACGACAGCGCTAGATGTCCAGATATTGAGATGCTCATTAAATATCACATATCCCCAAAATAATCCGGTCATAGCTACAATAACATCCACCAAGCTGTAATATACTGGCCCTGCCATTTTGATGAGTTGGAAGAGAAGAATATATCCAATGCTAGATAATACGATTTCTAGCAAAATGACACAATCTGGGGTGGAAAGAGGATAATGAAAAGAATAAAAATTTCCACTCAATATCACAAAAGGGAAAAGCATAATTGTTGAAGCGATTAAAGTGCCTGCAGCAAGAGGCAGAGAATCTCCTTTTTCTGGTCGGTAGCGAGCGATATAAATGGCGCAAAAAGCAAATGCAAACGGCGTAATGAGTGCTGAAAGTACCCAGGGAATCATGTCTGAGGAGGGTAGGCTGCTCTTCGGCAAGACGATAAACATTAAGCCTGTAATAGCTAAAATAACGCCAAAAAAACGCGTTATTCGAAATGCTTCGACACCTGCGAAAAGAGCCATTGGATAAGCAATAATAGGAACCGTATTGACAATAACTGCGAGTAATCCAGCAGGCAAGTGAGGGGCGGCAAAATACATGTTAGTATTTGGGATGACAATGCCAGTTAAACCACAGATAAGATAATAACGGAGATGAGGAATGGAAAGATAATGTAGCGAACTTCTTGGTAAGTTATTTCCATTTGAAACACTGCTAGTATGCTTAGTCGGGATATTCATTGCGAGTGACAAAAATCCGATCAAAATTGCCGGTCCTAATGATTGCCAAAAACTGTAGCCCAGGGGCGGCACGCCATGAGTGGTTGCAAATCGCGCAATGGAATAACCCGTCCCCCAGATAAAGCCGAGAAGTAATAATAATAACAAAGAATTGAGATTTTTATTTATATTCATACAAAGCGATTTTATATCATTTCCAATTCATATGACACATAATCGCTCTAAAATTAGCAATTCAACTTGAAACACTGCCAGGTGGTTTTACTGTTGCGGTCTTGGTTTTTTCTTCATTTTCTTTCGCTGATTCCATGGTTGCTTGGGCAGATTTAATAGCCCCTTGGGCAGCATTAAAAACTATTAATAATTGATCTATTACAGTGTGCTTTTTTAAATGACTAATTCCGCTTTGACAAGTTTCTACAAATATATTTAAACCGTCCAATGTATCTATCTGTTCAATCTGTGTGATGTATCCTTGCAAGCCAGATGTTAATGTTGCACGATGATGACTTATTTCTTTTTCTCCCTTATCTTGTTGATATTTAATAGCATCCTTTAGGAATTTTATTAATGTGAACCCTATATTGTTTAAATTTGGTTTATATTTCATAGCTTCTGCATATAATTTTGCATTTGATATTAATTCATTTTTTTCTAACTTACTTTTTACACCTTTTGAATATTTTATTACTTCAAGAACGTTTTTATTTTCTTTGAGCTGAGCTGCATTTTTAAAAGTTAAACCTGTTGAATCTTTTTCATCAGATGACGAATGATGTTCCAATAAAAATTTTGACAGGTAAGCAGGATAAGGTGAATCAAGAGCAAAGAAAATAACAGGAATTTCTATTGGTTCTGAGCTTTTAATAGTTTTTTGCTCTTGTATGCATGTTGTATATCCGGCAGAAATAAAATTTTGCATCATTTCTACTGTTGCTAAATGTCCTTTTTTTACTGCAGTAGCAAAAGGTGTCATACCATTTACTAATCTAGTGTTTGGGTCGGCCTTCTTTTCCATCAAGAGCTGAGCTATTTTTGAGCTGTCTGTTTGAGCTGCATAAACAAGCGGGCTACCTCCTGCTTCGTTTGTTTTATTAACGTTAGTTTTCATATTTGAAAGCAAGAGATCTACCAACACAAGATCTTCATTTGCAGCGGCCCAAGTTAGCAAAGTTTCCATTTTGGGAGGGAGAAGTTGATTTGGATCAAATTCATCATTTTTTATCCATGATTCAATGGCAGCATAGGCCTCATCATGAGTAATTGATCCTTTCTCCATTGATTCAATTAAGTTTTCTGGTGTTATTTTTGGTGTTAATACTTTTGAGAAAAAAAGAAAAGAACCCGCGCTCATAGTAAACTCCTTACAAGAATAACTCTTTATATTATAGCATTTGTATAAAATATAAGAGCTTGTCTTTAAAAACATATTCAATCAATATTTTTTAATTCATTGAATTAATTGTAAATTTTATAATTTGAATAAGTACTCTATATGGTAATGATTAGTTTAATCAAAGACGAAAAATATAAGATTTTGTTTCAATTTAGAATCTGATTATCTAATAATTTAGGATAAAAAATATGTTTTAAAAGATTAATATTATCAATTAATATTTAGGTCGATAATCGATTTTCAATGATTCACTGAGGAAGCACTTTTTTAAGATCAGCATAAGTTAATGATGTAACATTAGATAGCGGTCCTTTTAATTCTGGCTGGTTAAAAGTAATCTTGTTTCAGATGAGTTAGGATTTGATTTTTATCTAAAGCCTTTCCAACAAATTAGCCACTAAATTTATTCTATCTTTTGGTTCATGAGCATCCAAAGTAAATCTTAAACGGGTAGGGCCATCCAATTTGAATTGTTTCGGTTGGGTTTGGATAAGCTTTATAATTTGCAAA
>JANWKO010000163.1 GCA_025451335.1 Gammaproteobacteria bacterium | reverse complement strand
GGATTAAATTTTGCGTGCCCAATTACGGATAATCAGTTGAATACATTATTTTCTTACTTTAAAATCGCGAAACAATACAAAGAAGGCAAGATTTTTATACATTCAAGATGGTGCATTGGCTGTGTAAACAATAGACCTTCATGATCAGGAGAAGCCATGCCAAAAGGTATATCAGAAGAAAAAAAATCAGGACAAGAAGAGCTTAATCCAGAATTTAAATTCTTTCCCATTTTGTCCGATAAAAAATCTAAATATCATAAAAATAATAGTGCTGAATTCCTCATAAATTTTGGCGATGTTATTTATATTTTTCATGCAGCGGCAATGCATTATTTAGTGGATCACGATTCTTTAGGCTGGTCTTTGATGCCTCCTGATGATCTTATTGATAGAATTATGAAAGGTGGAAAATTTACATTTGATTATACGCCAGTTGAACAGCTCACGTTGCCAGCAGAAGCTATAGGTTGTTTGCGTAAAAGAAAATTAAAAAATCAAAAAGACTATCAAATTTATGACAATGAAAATAAAGTTCCAGCAAAATTAGGAAAAGCGCCCGATTATTTTATTGAGCGTTTAGAAAAAATTATCGCGGCTATTTCTAATAAAGATAAAAGTATTGAGTTGCAACCCCATCCAGATTATGTAGGTAAATTCATACCTAAACGACCTGAGACAGAGTTATGTTTCTGTCATAACAGATTTAAAAAGCTTTTTTATCAAGACCAAGAAAAAGGTATAGATATTAGAGAAACCAAAGGCAAAATCCATCTCACCGATCCCAAAGACTTAAAAAGATATCGTTCCGGTGTCATTGATCTTAAATCTCTGTTCGATTCGGAAGCTCCATACACGCTCGCGGGGCACTTACGATTTGTTGCAGTGACTGATTCGATGGCATACTGTGATTTGAAAACAGCTTTATCTTTCGAATTAGAAAATCATTCTAAATTCGCAGAATTCATTCTTAAGTACGAAGATGGGATTAACTATCTTCGCGAAATTTTCAATCGATTATTTAAAAATTTTAACATCGAGTTTGATACGAGTTTTGCATTTGCTAAATCGAATCCTCAGGTACTTGTTGCGAGAGGAGAGAATTTAACGCGCTTGAAAGAAATAGGCGCTAAATTAATCCCCTCACAAAATGTAAAACCTGTAGATAAGCTCTATCTAGCGTTTGGTGTCACACCGCAAAAATGCGTAATCGAAAAAGATTTGATAGAAATTGGGGATCCAAGAGGTTTGAATCATTCATTTTCTTACTTGATTTATAATCAACCCGGAATGATTAAAGGAGAAGATTGTCAAAGTACAGTATCAACGTGGGGGATTGCAATTGATAATAAAGGTGTGGGTGATCGTTTTTCTAAATTGTTACAAGACAAAATGCGTAATCATAACAAAATAGTTAATACACTTTATTCAGTAGAACACGGTGGTTTGTGTTATCGCGCATCTATGTCTATTTATCATTTGTTTTGTTGTCGTAAACCAATAATTACTGATGAAAAGAACGAAGATTTGCAGTCATCTGTGAATAAAATAACGCCTTTAACATCAAAAATATGAACTTTAACGAATTGGGTTAAGTTTATTGAGTAATGTAATAATTGAATACTTTCTTAAAAATACCTTTTTGCAGGAAACTTATGTCAGAATCCCGTCAATGCCAAAATCCAGAAGAAAAAGAGCCTTCGTTACCAACCACTTATAGCGATCGAATTTATTATAAAGTTGATGATGGGATTTTTGTGACGGGGGCAACCGATGAAGAAAGCTTAATCCATAGCATCAAATTAACCAATTTCAACTCAAATACCCAGAAAAAAATTCTTGATCTGAGGCACCAGATTCGCTCTATTATTCCACTCGATAAGGACAATATTCTAATATTATCGGCGCCATGCAAAGGTCGCTATGAAGGCGTACCTATATCCGAATGGGAACTGTCAACGTTTAACCTTTCCACAAATGAAAGAATTATTCACAAAAAACCGGATTCCAAAAATCTACAGTTACAGTCGCTTTTTTTATTGGCCGATGGTCGTGTGGGTTTTTATACTTTCAAAGCACAAGTGGGCATTTGGAATAAAGAAAATAACACTTATGATATTTGCTTCAAAAAATTAGGTGCGTCTGGTTTGATTCGCGGTGAGTTTTTTCCTTTGCCTGATGGACGTGTATTAGCATTCAACGCTTATAATCAAAAACCTGATCGTTCTTCTGTAAGAATGCCCGTCTCTTTTCTCAGCATACCTACACTTAGAGGGAAGCTTTCTGTGCTTAATTTAACAGAAAAAAAGAAAGATTATTCTTTTGAAACGCTTTCATTTGAAGATTACAGAACCAATAATCAAGCTATTATGCTATCCGATGATTTGATTGCAATTTCTCATTCACGCAATCTACATGTTTATAATTTTAAAACGCAACAATTAGTCGCTGAATTCAGAACGCCGAGACTATTCGATAAACTTGATTCTGTTATTCTGCTTCCCAACAATATTCTTGCTTGCGGCCTGCTCGGGAAAATTATGTTTTGTGATCTTGTTTCTAAGCAAAAGCCTGCCATTCTGCCGTTTGGCGAAAGAAAAATCGATCTAACATTATTGTCTAACCAAACAATGCGTATAGATGATTCGAGAAATACTTATCTTTTTGACTTTAGCGATATTGTGAAAAAAATGGTAGATGCGCGCTCTCCCCTTTCTTTTCCTCATCGTATCGTACGTTTTTTTAGAAATTGCTGTCATCAAACAGAAGCGGAAGAAAAAGAAATCTCTTCCGCTTTGCAATTAAATGGTTGATGAATAGGATGTATCAGGCTAAATCACGATTCGGTTTAGAAACTTTTGCTGAAATCTTTTTCCACCAGCGTAATTTTGGCATATACAATAAAAGAAAAATAATAATCGCTGTTAAAATGCCGATGACGTAAAAACCGAATGAAATAGCGAGACCGACTGATGCAGTAGCCCATAACGTAGCAGCGGTAGTTAAGCCTGTTACGTAATTTCCTTCACGAAAAATAAGACCACCACCTAAAAATCCGATACCAGTTACAACCTGCGCACCAATTCTTGAAGGATCTGTACCTATAAGGGATAAAACACCAAAGACGCAAGATCCGAGTGCAATAGCACTATATGTGCGAATTCCAGCAGAAATTCCATGACGTTCTCTTTCCCAGCCAATCATGCCACCTAGAAAACTGGCAAGAAGAACACGAAAAACAACTTCCAAATCGGGTTGAAGCGTAGCTAACATATTTATTGCAATCCTTTGCATTTGAAACATTTAAAAATATTTCTTAAATTCGGAATTTAACTTTTCGAATTTTAGACTATGATAACACAAAAATAAGCCAGGAATCGACTCTCGATAGGTGACTGTGAGTAAATATTAACTTGACCCTTTGCATGACAAAATTTAGGATTACACTTATGAACTCTAAGCGCTGTTATTCAAAAGTCGATCAAATTTGCCTGGGTGTAGATCAAGCGCTCAAGGCACTCTTTGGTCAAGCGACCACAACAGGTCGAGCTTACCCAGCAGAAAATTTAAAAGAACCTGAATTAACAATAGAACAACAAAAACACGCCGCATCCCTGATGCGTATCAATCATGCCGGTGAAGTCTCAGCTCAAGCTTTATACCATGGACAAGGCTTAGTTTCGCGTAGTTCAACGGTTCGTGAAAATATGCGACATGCAGCTGTAGAAGAAGGCGATCATTTAGCATGGTGCTCAAGACGCTTAACAGAATTAGGTAGTCATACCAGTTATTTGAATCCACTTTGGTACATGGGATCTTTTGCAATTGGCGTCACGGCAGGTTTGGTTGGTGATAAATGGAGTTTGGGTTTTTTAGCAGAAACCGAAGATCAGGTTGTTAAACATTTAGATAATCAGCTTAAACTATTACCTTCGCAAGATGAAAAAAGCTATAAAATATTAGAACAAATGCAACATGACGAAGCTCAACATCAAAACGTAGCAATAGAACATGGCGCGGCAGAGTTGCCATGGATCATTAAAAATATGATGCGTTGCACTTCAAAAATAATGGTAAAGATAGCTTATTGGGTTTAATCGTGTAACTTATTCTATGTTTTCGATTCGTTTTCTTAAGTCACTTGGCGGTGGTGGTAGAACGCATGTTTATGCTTCTTTCTACCAATTTGGTAGATATTGGTAGATGATTGGTAGTTGTGGATTGGTATAAGAGATTGATTTTTCTGACTTTTTAAAAGGCAGAATTTTTGGTCACAATAGAGGCTCTACTATCGTGCCTTAAAAAACGTTACCAAGGCACGACATAAATATAGAGTTAAGCAGATGCACCCACTTTGTAAAGAATAACTAATGCAGCTGTTTGAATTAACCAAATCACCCACACCATTTCCATAAAATAAGGAAACCATGAGCGTTTGGCTAACCAATAAATGAACGCGGGAATGGTTCCCAAGAAAACAGGAATGGCTAAGAGTGCGATTAAATTTCGGATAAGATTACCAGTGTTGCCGCCTGAAAAAACTTCCGTTAACAAATGTGCAACCCAATTATGTGCTGACAAGATCATTTGTAATAATTGTTGCACATGAGACATTGTTAAAATAACAACAATGCTTAATAAGATAATGGCAAGACTTTGTTTTAGCATAAATACACATCCTTGGTTAAAATCGATGGTTGATACGTTTGAGTGTCTTTACAATCGTTGGTTAAGCGAATTGTATACAGACCCTTATCCACTTAAAAAGTCGAATGGGGTTAGCTTAACATCCATTTTACGAATTTCAAGTTCTTAAACCAACTCCTTTTTTTAATAAAATTAAACACCAAATTAATAAACAAATATATAAAACACATACCAAAGAAAAACCAAAATAAATATTTAAATCCGATACACCTAACATTCCGAAACGAAATGTATCAACCATATTCAAGATGGGATTAAGAATAGAAATAGCTTGCCATTGTGGTGGTAATTGTTTTATTGAATAAAAAACTCCACCTAGATAAGTTAAAGGTGTCAGCACAAAGGTCGGAATAAATGAAATATCATCGAAATTCTTAGCAAAAATAGCATTTATTAACCCACCTAATGAAAATAACAAAGCGGAAAGAACAGCCATTAAAATTACGATACCTAAATGCTGAATGTGGATTTCTGTAAAAAATAATGAAATGAAAACAACTATTACCCCAACAGATAATCCTCTCAGTGCACCACCACACATGTAGCCAAATAAAATGACATAACTTGGCATTGATGACACTAACATTTCCTCGATACTCTTGCTAAATTTGGCTCCAAAAAAAGACCCAGCGGTGTTTGCATAAGAATTTGTCATAATAGACATCATGACAAGACCAGGGACAATATATTGCATGTAGGTGTAGCCATCGATTTTATTAATTTGCGTACCAATTAATTTTCCAAAAATAATAAAATAAAGTGTCATGGTAATAACAGGTGGAAACAATGTCTGAGACCAGATGCGTAAAAATCGCGTGATTTCTTTTCTCAAAACAGTTCTAAAAGCGACAACTGTTTTAAAATGTTCTGTGTTCATAGAATTTGAGCCTCTGATTTTTTATTTTCTGCAATCAAGCGAACAAATAATTCTTCAAGTCTATTTGTTTTATTTCTCATGCTACTAACGACAAGTCCTTGTTCAGTCAATTCATTGATCAAAGCATTGATTGACATGTCTCGTAGAACTTCAACTTCCATTGTTAATTCATCTAACATACGAAAATGAAATTTTGAATTAGATAGACTGTGTGCTGGAGCCCTCAAATCTAGAATAAGGGTTTGTACATTTAAACGATTAATGAGTGATTTGATATTAGAGTGTTCGATAATTTCTCCATGATCAATAATAGCGACATTCTTACAAAGACGTTCTGCCTCTTCAAGATAATGAGTGGTTAAAATGATAGTTGTACCCTTTTGATTGAGTTCAGTTAAAAATTCCCATAATTCATAACGCAACTCTATGTCTACACCTGCAGTAGGTTCATCTAAAATGAGCAATTTGGGTTCATTGATTAATGCACGCGCAATCATTAATCTTCGCTTCATTCCTCCGGATAAGCGCACTGCAGGTTGGCTGCGTTTATCCCATATGCCCAATTTTTTTAAGTAATATTCAGCGCGAGGTACAGCAACGTTTTTTGGTATACCGTAATAACCGGCTTGATTGGTCAGAATGTCTTGCACTTTTTCAAAGGGATTGAAATTTAATTCTTGAGGGACGACACCGATACAAGATTTGGCTGCTTCTAAGTCTGTATCAATATCATAATCAAAGACAAAAACTTTTCCCGAAGTTTTGTTAACTAAGGAACATAAAATTCCTATAGTTGTGGATTTTCCTGCGCCGTTGGGTCCGAGGAGAGCAAAAAAATCACCTTCTTCTACTTCTAGATTAATTCCTTTTAGGGCGGTTAATTTATTGCCATAGATTTTTTTAAGATTTTGAACTGACAAAGCATACATAAAAAGCCTTTTTTCTCATGGTTTTGTAAGAGTCATGTTTTCCACCAGCGAGCGCAAGGCTTTACCTCGATGACTTATTTGATTTTTAATGTTTATTGGTAATTCTGCTGCGCTGCAATTTTGTATAGGATCAAAAAAAATAGGATCATAACCAAATCCTGTTTCTCCACGGGGGGATTTTAGAATAAGACCTTTCCAACTACCTTGGCAAATTAATGGTGTTGGATCTTCCGCATGAGATAAATAAATCAAAATACAATAAAATTGAGCTCCACGTTGTTC
>JANWKO010000162.1 GCA_025451335.1 Gammaproteobacteria bacterium | reverse complement strand
TTTTGATGGTTTCGGTCTGAAGGTACCAAACGTTGCAACGGCTTTTTTAGTTTCCTCAGAATGTAACAAAGTACCATCACTCAATTTCTTGGGTGCTTCATCTGTGGATGGTGAAATCGACATCTGTTTTAAAGGTATTTCTTTTCGCAATTGATTTATTCTTTCTTCATTACAAAAAGTTTCTACAGCATCTATTCTTGCATTAAATAATTTTCGGTTATAATTATTTGGATTACTCTCTTTGCCATGGCCTAGCTGTTGCGCAGGAGCTTGTGGTAATCCAAAAATATCTAAATAGAAATTATCTCCAAGGTCACAATTTCTAATTTGATCATAATAAGAAAATGAAGCAGTAATTTTTAAATTGCGAGGTGCTGGGTTATTTATATCGAAGTTAATTACACCGCGAATTATTTCATTGGCATCGCGAGGTGTTATCATCTTTGCCTGTATTAAGCCGTATACTTTATCACAATAATAGCTTGCTTTAAGACTCCCATAACATTCACGTACAGAAGATCCTTCTTTATCAATAGGATAATCTTTAAATTTAGCAATGTTGGTTTCTAATCGATGCATCGTTTCAACAAGCAATTCCAAATTAGAATAGATACCAGTTGTTAAAACTTTTTTATTTTGCACTTCAATAAAATGTTTAAAATTCTCAAATGCAGAATCCAGTTCTTTTTCTTGGTTCTTCGCATCTACGCTTCCTGCGGTTATAACTTTATCTATAACTTCATCGACTGCAACTAATAGTTCATTCAATTTAACTTTTGCCGTCTCTTTCCAGTCTAATGGAAACTGTTCTGTTCTTTGTTTTTTTTCTGCTTCGGGATCATAAGCTAACAATAGCCTTTGTAACGTGTCAGCCATTTCCAAGTCATTACTACCTAGCGCTTTTTGATAAAGAGTGCCTTTGACTTTCATTCCAGCTGCATTCATAGATTGTGTCACATTAAAAAGTAAGCGTGGATTTTTTTCAATTAAAGCTTTTAATTCATCGGGATTGCCGGCATTCAAAACCAAGTGATCAGCCAAAACGATTTCATCAATCATCTCTGCTTTCAATTCTTTTTTCTCAGCACAGGAAGCAATTTGTTCGACTAATCTGCTGGTTTTTTTTGGTAAATCTTCTAAAGCTTCCAATGCTTGAATTGATTTTAGTTGCCTATATTTTTGCATTGGTTTCTTATATATATTAAAAAATTTATCTAAATTAGCCTTTATTAATTCAAAGAGTTTCGCTTGAGCTGTTGTTTTTTCGTAAAATTTGTGTTCATAATCAGGTGGCAAAGTGGCTTGAAGAATATTACACAAAGACAATATCGTTTCCTCGAGCATTCCTATTTCTTTCCAATCAGATTCTTTTAATTCCATTGATTCGATTGATTCGAGTAGCTGGATGTGTTTTATTATTTCAGGTCTTTTTAGCCCAGATTCTTGTAAAGCGTGCCTTGCATCAGCTAAGGCTGCTTTATTTTCTGAAATCAATGCTTTTAGTTCATTTTTCAGTTCATTATTACGTTGTATGAAATAATTGCGAATGCTGGACATTTTATTGCTCCCATAGTAGGTATTTAAACCAAAAATGTTTCTAATAAATATTTTATGCATTATTGCAAAAATTGAGAATTATACAATTGGAAATTTCAGAAAATAGGGACAAATTTTTTCATCGCCTCAAAAAACAATTTCCCATGAAAGGAAACCGTTAACTCGGAATTTTCTTCAAAGACAATGACATCCGCAGCCAGAATCGCAGCTAAGCTTTTAGGCGAGTTTAAATCAACGGGATATTTAATCGGTTTTTGTCCTGCGACATAATCGGTTTGCTTTTCCATAAAATAACGATAAAAACTGATTTTAGATAGAATTTGATTTTCTGCCAGAATATTGACAATCTTTTCTAAAAAACTTCCACCTACGAAAGCGGCTTTCAAAGGGCTGGGTGATTTTATTTTTTTAAAAGTGATTTCTGGAACTATATAGTGATAATTTGGTTTTAGCACATTTAACAAACCCATTAATTCTCTATCATCACCTAGCGCGTCGTGTTGCAGTTGATAGTCGAATTGAATGGGGTTCAATCGCACATGGCCACTACCATTAATCGTAGCAATCAATGCATTTGCTTCTTCACTGGCTGCTAACATATTCCAATGGCTGCCACCTTTGGGAAACATAGGTACGCCATGTTTTTCGGTAAGTGCAAACATTAAATCGGATCCGTTTACATAACGAATTTTTCTTTCCGTTAATAAACGTTCGATGGTTTTAACATGTGGAGCTGTTCCTTGTATTTTGCAATGAAAACGAGTTGGAATCGCTTCTGGAACATATTCGGCTTTTGAAGGGGTAATGACGTAAACAAAGGTTTTGCCTTGCTTTTCAAAAAAATCACTTAAGATTTTAATTTTATTCGCCCAGTCGATTAACTTGACGGGATCACTAAATGCGGTGTCAACGAAACCACAATATGAATTAATATAAACCATTTCAAATAATTGATTCGATTTTCCAACGACGATTTTGGCTAAATTTGAGTGTGACCGTTTGAATAAGGAGTAATAAATTTGATTATTTAAACGTATTAAAAAACTTCTTAACGGTAATTGAATTGTTAATTTTTCTTCAACATATTTTTGCACATCATGCGATTTAAAATGTGCTAAATCGAGTGTGGGTGTTTTGATTTCTTTAATAAATCCTTTTAAACGGTAATCATGCGTCATCCATTTTAAAATCGTTTTGGAGCCACCTATACTTACCATGAGAGCAAATAATCCGGGTAATAAAAGGAGGATTAATATGCCCCAAACCAAATTATGACGTAAAAATATTTTAGACATGATCAATCCTTTTAGCTGATGCGGATTTCTTTACCTCGTCATAAAATAATTTTCCATGGTTTGAAACAGTCAACATGGCATTTTCTTCTAAAATGATAACATCCGATTGCCGTAAAGCAGCGAAAAGTTCTCCTGATTCCAAATTGACATTATGTTGTTCCAATTTTTTATTATATTCATAATTCGTGACGTCGAGTTTCAAATAACGAAAAAAACTGAGGTTAGAAAAGGTCTGATTTTTTGTGAAAATATCGACTAACATTCCTAAAAAACTACCGCCAATACAAACAGCCTTAATAGGTTTACTTGGTATTAGGGTATTGCGATAATGAACTTTGGGTACGAGATAATTTGTATTTGGATGCATCACATTCAGCAAGCTCAATAAATCACGATCATTTCCTGAAGCCTCATTTTTCATCACATAATCAAATAGGATGGGATTAAGCGTAACACGTCCTGCTAGGTTAATAGTTTCTATAATAGCATTGGCTCCTAGTGTTGCGCCTAACGCATTCCAGTGAATGCCACCTTGCGGAAACATAGGAATGCCATATTTATCTTTTGCCGTAAACATGAGTTCAGAGCCATTTACAAAGCGGATTTTTCTCTCTTGCAATAAACTTTCAATCATTTTAATGTGAGAACTCACACCGATATTTTTGCACTGATAACGATCGGGTATCGATTCTGGCATATATTCTGCTTTTGAGGGTGTAATTACATAAATAAAAGTTTTACCTTGTTTTTCAAAAAAGACATTCAGCTCTTTGAGTTTGTCTGCCCAATCTGTTAGCTGGGATAAATCGGATTTTAATTGTCGACAATAGGTATCAATATAGGTTTTTTCAAATAATTGTTTTGATTTGCCAATGATGAGATGACTGTTATAAGCATGCGATCTTTCAAACATTGAATAATAAATTTGATTGTTAATGCGTACTAACAAACTACGCATAGGTAATTTTTTTGTAACCCATTCTTCCAAATATTTTTGCACTTCATGATTGGTGACGTGATTTAAATCGAAAGGCGGCGGAGTTTCATTTTGCGTAAAACCCAATAACTTATAATCGGATTTCATCCATTTTAAAATAGCATTTGGTCCCCCAATCATCACCATTAAGCCGAATAGACAGGGAAGTATTAATATGATTAATACAACCCAAATCAGATTATGGCGAATTGGCAGTTTCATTCATGTTCCTCAAAAGAAGCAAATTTTTTTTCCTCGTAGTTCTCTGAGGGTTCATTTGTGACAAGATTCTTGAGACTGGTCATCCATGCACATCCATGTGTTTCTGCCTATTGGAAAACGCGAATTGATTCATAACATTATAAAATAACTCGGCGTGTTGCGTAATGCTACCTGCGGCATTTTCTTCTAAAATCACGACATCAGCTGTTAAAATAGGTGCTAAATCTTTTCCAGATTCAACCTGAATTTCATTTTTAATAGAAGGTTTGCCAGGGGTATACTCCGTTCGATCCAGTTTAAAATAACGATAATAACTCAGTTTTGAAAAGGTTTTATTTTCTGTAAAAATATCGACAATTTTTTCTAAAAAACTACCGCCTATTAAAGCAGCTGATAAATGTTGGGCAGTGATAGGTGAATTTTTATAAATGACTTTTGGAACGGGGTAATGATAATCAGGTCGCAATAAATTTAACAACCACATTAAATCTTTATCTTGGCCATGGGCTTCGTTTTGCATGGTATAGTCGAAGTGTAATGGTTGCAAATGGATGTGTCCATCGCGATTAATGACGTCGATTATGGCATTGGTTTCAATACTCGCGCCCAACATATTCCAATGAATTCCTCCGCGTGGGAACATGGCCAACTGATATTGCTGAGTTGCTTGTTTCATTAGAGTAGATCCATTCACAAAACGGATTTTTCTTTCTGTTAAAAGTTTTTCCATTTCTTTAATATGCGCACTTAATCCAGCATCTTGACAATGCCATCGATGGGGAATGGCTTCAGGCATATATTCTGCTTTAGACGGTGTGATGACGAAGACAAAGGTTTTGCCTTGTTTTTCAAAAAAATCACTTATGATTTTCAATTTATTTGCCCATTCGCGTAAATTTTCTTTATGTCGAAAAGGCATGTCTAAACGATTACAATAAGAATTGATATATATCATTTCGAATAACTGATTTGATTTGCCTACAATCAAACGACTATTGTCTGCATAGGATTTTTTAAAAATAGAATAATATATTTGATTATTTAATCGAATAAATAAACTATAAAGAGGCAAATGCCGTGGTAGCCATTCTTCTACATATTTTTGTACGGCATGTGATTTGATATGTGCAAGATCAAAAACAGGTGTAGTCAGAGGTTGTGTTTTTCCACCTAGAGCATAATCCGATTTCATCCATTTTAAAATCACGCGTGGGCCGCATAAAGAAACTAAAATTGCTAAAATACCTGGTAAAAGCAAAGTTCCAAATACAACCCAAACTAAATTATGTTTTAGTCGAGGTTTTTTAGAAGGCATGGCTTTGCATTCTTTTGAATTCATTTTTTCTTTCATGATTTCGCCTTTTTGCTTCCCACGACTCTTGAAACCAGTTGTGCTTTGCGAGTCCAAACCAATTTTTGCATGGCGTCATAAAATTCCTGTCCATGGTTCGAAACAGTTAACGCGGAATTTTCTTCTAAAATTATTACGTCTGCTTTTAATGCTGCTGCTAAGTCTTCAATTGAACTAGGGTTGACTGTGTGTGTGATTGGATCTTTGCCTAAATGATAATCGGTTCTATCTTGATGAAAATAACGATAGTAACTAATGTTAGAAAATGTTTTCGAACGCATAAATACATCGGTCATTTGCCAAAGAAAACTGCCGCCAATCAAAGCTAAGGAGAGAGTAGGGCGAGCAGAAGACATACTTTTAAATGTTACTTTCGGAACAGTGTAATGATCATCTGGATGCATAACATTAATTAAATTGATTAAGTCTCTGTCCACCCCTTTGGGATTATTCTTTAAAATATAACTGAAATCTAAAGGCTTTAAATGTACATGACCATCGCTATTAATCGTTTGGATGACTGCATTACTGCCAATCGTGACTGCCAGATCATTCCAATGAATCCCGCCTTGTGGAAACATAGGTAAATGGTATTGCTGAGTTGCTTTAATCATTAATTCTGGTCCATTGACATAAAGAATATGTCTTTCTTTTAAAAGGGATTCCATTTCCTTAATGTGTGGACTGACACCCGTTATATTGCAATGAAAGCGCTTAGGAATAGTTTCTGGAATATATTCAGCTTTCGAAGGTGTAATGACATATATAAAGGTCTTGCCTTGTTGCTCAAAAAAATCATGCAGTTGTTTTATTTTATCAGCCCAAACTACAAGTTGTGAGTGATTTAGTTCACGCATGCCGCAATAGGAATTGATATACATGTCTTGATGCAGTTGCTTGTCTTTTCCGATAATGATATGAACATTTTCAGAATGTGATTTTTGAAAAATAGAATAATAAATTTGATTATTTAAACGAATTAAAAAACTGCGCATGGGTAAATTGGCAGCGATGCGAGCTTCTAAATTTTTTTGAAATTGATGTGTTTTAAGATGAGTCAAATCGAAAGCAGGTGAATGAGTATCATTGGTATAGCCTCCCAATTTATAATTGGGAGTCATCCACCGAAATATGGCGTGCTGTCCAAATATACATACCAGAATTGCTAATATTCCTGGTAATGCTATTCCAAAGAAAAGAAGCAAGGCTAAATTGTGGCGAAGGAATAGCTTGCTCATAAAGCCATCCTTTATTAAAACCTAAAATAAAGGAAAGGATTAAAAGTCACGCCAACAATTTTACAAACTGCAAAAAAACCAAATATGCCAATCACAAATCCTTCAACAGGTACGCGATATTTCCACGTGCCATAATATTCACTGACTTGTGAATAGCCGGGCATTAACGCAATCAATGAGAGGAATGAGCCGATAATGATGGCTGTGACAATGTCAGGCGTGACATCGACATAGGCATGACTTTGTTGCATAGGATTGATCATGGTTGCGAGATAATGATACATTTGATCAAAACTAGTCGATCGAAAGATAACCCAGCCAATCATGACGCATAGTAAAGTCAATGAAGCTGTCATTAAGCGAGGTATTTTAATACTGGTTTTTAACCAAAAAACTTTATCTAACACCAGGAATAATCCATTATAGGCACCCCACAGAACAAAGGTCCAGCTTGCTCCATGCCAAAGACCAGAAAGTAAAAAGCAAATCCATAAATTGGTATACATTTTTATATGACTGCCCTTATTTCCGCCGAGTGGAATATATAAATATTCTTTTATCCAGGTGGAAAGCGATATATGCCAACGTCGCCAAAATTCAGTGAAGCTGGTAGCAATGTAAGGCATATTGAAATTTTCGCGCAAGCGGAATCCTAACATGCGCGCAAGGCCAAGAGCCATGTCGGAATAACCCGAAAAATCGAAATAAATTTGTAAAGTAAAAGTGATAATTCCTAACCAAGAATAACCAAAACTTAATTCGTGAGTGGGTAGGGCAAAGACTTGATTGGCAACTTCACCACAGGTGTCTGCAATCAAAACTTTTTTGATTAAACCACGTAGGAATCGTTTAAATCCTTCCGCCATTTCATCGATAGAAAAACCACGCTCATTAAGCTGTTTTTCAATTTCGTGATATTTAATAATCGGTCCAGCTAATAATTTTGGAAATAGAAAAACATAATTTAAATATTTCAATACACCTGTTGCAGGTTTGCCAACGCCTCGATATACATCGACGATGTATGTGATTTTTTCAAACACAATGAAGGAGACGCCAATAGGTAATATAATATCAAACAATTCAAAATGATATTTACCTCCTGGAACCAATTGCGCAATGCTGCTCAAGAAAAAATTAGTATATTTGTAATAGAATAAAATAAGTAAGTTGGAAATAATTCCAATTGCGACATAACGTTTCGCTTTATCACTGCGAACTCCCATGCGATAAATCATTTTGCATAACCAGTAATCAAGTAGTGCAGACGCTATGGCTATCAAACAAAATGTTGGTTCACCCCATAAATAAAATCCAATGCTACCTACGAGTAAAACATAGTCTCGATATCTTGTTCGGGTAATAAAGAACAATACCAAAAAAGCGGGTAGGAAAATAAAAATAAAGAAGGGTGAAGAAAATAGCATGTTTATTCCTTATTGCACAATAAAGCTCTGATTTTTCATGTGAAGCTTGTTATATCGTAATGGACCACTATTATCAACTAACATGGCTTCTTTTCCAATTTCATTTATTAAAATTTGTCCAGCAGCAGTATCCCATTCCATGGT
>JANWKO010000161.1 GCA_025451335.1 Gammaproteobacteria bacterium | reverse complement strand
CCATATCCATGGCATAAATCTGCCATGTCTTATTACTTAAAATAACTTCACTCAAATTACTACCGATAAAGCCATTTGCGCCAAGAATTAAAATATTCATAAACACCTTATTTAAATAACAAAGCTTTCTTCTGTGAGTTGAGCTTCAAAACCATCAATCTTAGTCTGAGAATCAAAAATACTGTACATCACATCTAACACACGATCATGTTCGGCATCCGTCATGCTTGGAAATAATGGCAAACTAACAATGCGTTCACCTGCACTTTCTGCATGCGGAAAATCGCCCGGCATAAAGCCAAATTTCTCGCGATAGTAAGGATACAAATGCGCAGCACGATAATGCAGACCTGTGCCTATATTTTTTTCTTTCATTTTTTGCATAAATTCATCACGATGCATTTTTGCAGGCAATTCATTTAATAAAGGCGTATATAAATGCCAAGCATGCTTGTGTTCGAAAGCAGGATTCTGTGGCAATGACCATTGTAACCAATCGGATAAAGCTTCTTGATAACGCTTCGCTAACTCAGTACGTCGCTCGATAAAACTATCTAATTCAACTAATTGATGCAAACCAAGTGCTGCTTGTATATCCATCATATTATATTTAAAACCTGGAACGACAATTTCATAATGTTGGTTGCCGTTTTTACCGAAGCGATTCCATGCTTCTCTATCCATACCATGAAATCTAAGCAAACTAATTTTTTTTGCTAACTCTTCATCCTGCGTAACAACACAACCGCCTTCACCTGTCGTCATATTTTTATTAGGATGAAAACTAAATACTTGGGTGTCACCAAAACTACCGATTTTCTTTCCTTTATATTCTGTACCAATGGCATGCGCAGCATCTTCTATTACACGTAACCCATGAATATCAGCTATATTATAAAGTACATCCAAATCCACAGGTAATCCGGCAAAATGAACTGGTAAAATCACTCGTGTTTTGGCTGTGATCGCGTCTTCTAATTGATTTAAATCCATATTTAACGTAGCTGGATCAATATCAATTAAAACTGGTTTTCCTCCGGCTAAAATAATTGTATTTAAAGTCGCGGCAAAGGTAAGTGGAGTTGTTATGACTTCATCGCCAGGCTGAAGGTCTAGCGCCAATAAGGCAAGATGCAAACCCGCTGTGGCTGATGCTAATGGTAATACGTAAGGAGCATTTAAATATTCTTTCAAATTTTCAGTAAATTTAGCCACACGTGGACCGGTTGTAATCCATCCGGATTCTAAACAGGCAACCACTTCATCAATCGCTGCTCGACTAATTGAAGGCTTTGAAAATGGCAAAAATTCTTCACTCATCTTCTATGTTCCTTTTAACTTTGTGAAACTAAATATACACCGGCAATAATAACAAAGACGCCGGTTACACGAATAACAGAAAGCGCTTCCCCAAATAAATAATAAGCCGCAACCGCATTCACTATATAGCCTATGCTTAACATAGGATAAGCAAAACTGACTTGCACTCGTGATAAAACTAATAGCCAAACCACTACACTTAATACATAGGCAAATAAACCACTAATAATTGGGATATTGGCCATGACTTTTAGCCCTATAGGAATGACATTTGGTAGACTAAATTCAAAATGACCAATCTGAGTCATCCCAGCCTTTAATAGTAATTGAGCAGCTGCATTTAATAGTACACCGAATAAGATTAATGCGAAAATCATCTTTCATACCTTCTTTTATTGTATACTTGCTGGCTGGATAATACCGCAAAGAACCATGAGATTACATATTTTTTGACAAGTACCGACCCCTGGATGCTAAAAATTAAACAGCTTCAAATTGAAATAAGCTATTATCCAATCGCCCAGGTTAGATATTGGACATGCAAAACAGATAGAAAATTATTTATTCATAAAAATGACGGATAAATTCATATTTGATGCCAGATAACAATGCTTTCTATTTTTGAAATAAATTATTATTCAAATTAGCTATAAAATTTTTGATAGGTTCAACTTTAATATTTCCTTCAAAATAAGCTTCACTTCCACCGTAAAGCAAGATAGGCTTTGCCATAGGATAATCTTCCATGAACAAATTAAGTGGTTTGAAATCATAAGAAGATAAACGAGCTTTGCGTTTTATTTCGAACGCATACAAACCCTTTTCACCATATAAAATAAAATCAACTTCTTCTTTATTACGGGTTCGCCAGTAATAAATTTCATAGCCTAAGTTATAATAATCATTAATAGCTTTCACTTCTTGCAAAAACAATGTTTCAAGCGCAGAACCATCTGATTCTGCATCTGTGTCTAATGGCCCTTTAGGTCTAATTGATCGATAAACTCCAACATCAAAATAATAAAATTTTGGACTAAGGACAATTTCTCTCTTTGCCCTTTTTGTGAAAGGATAAATTCTATAAGCAATTAATAAATCTTCTAGAATTTCAAAAAATTGATTGATTGTATTTCGATTGCTTCCGACTTCTTTTGCTATGTTGGTATAATTTAAAACTTCACCTTGAGAAAAACTTGCCGTTTCCAAAAAACGAGTAAATAAAGGCAAATTCCTTGTTAAACCTTCTTGCTGCACCTCTTCTCTAATATAGGTTTTGATATAGCTTTTCAAATATTTTTGGGGATCGCTGTGCGTTAATGCAGCGGGTAATTGACCGATTTTTAAAGATTTTTTTATATCAAAATCATTACCTAATTCAACTGCAGTTAAAGGGTACATATGATATGTTAAAGCGCGCCCAGCAAGTAAATTAACCCCTTTTCGACGCAAAGTTCTAGCACTGGATCCAGTCAAAATAAATTTTAATTTTCGATGTTCAATCAATCTATGAACTTCATTTAATAATAGAGGCACTTTTTGAATTTCATCAATAATGATCCAATCAGAAAATTGCTCAGGAATTCTTTCTGCTAATCTACTCGGTCGAGATAGTAATTCTGTATATGTATCATCCATTAACAAATCAAAGAGAAGCGCATTAGGAAATTTCCTGACCACCCAATTGGTTTTTCCCGTCCCTCTCGCCCCAAACAAGAAAAAGCTGCTATTATCATTCACTTCTAGAATTCTGTTATACATCATGTCGATTTCCTTAAAAAATCGCTATTTCTAATTACGATTTTATATAAAAATTCCAATTTAATCAATATGTAACATAATTTTTTGTATGACAGAAAAAACTCAATGAAGATAAATCAATAAAGATAATGAAATCTATAGAAGGCAACTAAAAAAGCGACCGAACAATAATGAATAAGAATTTGACAATAAGAGGTGTTTTTTTGTACAATAAATGGGCATGCTGATGCATCTTAATTTCTAAGCAGATCTCTTTAGAGCATAATTTTCTTTTTTGAACATTCTGAGCTCCCCGAGATTCAAAGATTACTAAACACAATATACCGTGTTATTTTTTCAATATATAATGTGCAACTAAACTTTTAGGAGATGAAATATTTATGACTATTCTTTTTGGCCGCAAAGCCCCAGATTTTACCGCCGCAGCTGTGTTAGGAAATGGCGAAATCACCAATCAATTCCATTTATCCGAAGTGATCAAAAATAAATATGGCGTGATTTTTTTCTACCCATTGGACTTTACCTTTGTTTGTCCTTCTGAATTGATAGCATTAAACAATCGAATTGAAGAATTCAATGATCGCAATGCAGTTGTGATCGGCGTTTCCATTGAGTCACAATTTACCCATGATGCTTGGCGCAAGACAGCAATCGAGGCAGGTGGTATTGGTCAAGTTCGATACCCATTAGTCGCTGACGTTAACCATCAAATTTGCCAAGCTTACGGTGTTGAACATCCAACTGCGCATGTTGCATTACGTGGTGCATTCATCATTGATAAACATGGCAACGTTCGTTCACAAATCGTTAACGATTTACCTCTTGGACGCAACATCGATGAATTATTGCGCACCATTGACGCAATTCAGTTTCATGAGCAACATGGTGAAGTTTGTCCTGCTGGCTGGAATAAAGGTGACACCGCTATTAAGCCGACTTCAGAAGGCATTGCTTCATTCCTCGCTGAAAATGCTCAAGCACTTTAAAAAATATTATTTTTCTTTTCAGAAACCCGTCTTTTTTTTTGGCGGGTTTTTTTTAAGCTTATTATGTGCCATAGAATAGTTCAATTTACGCCAAAAACGATCTTATTGACTCATTTTTATTTTTTCAAAAAAATTTTTCATTTTTGCTTTTAATTATTTTTTTCTTTCAGTTAGAATGCGCGCTGGCAAAAAAAATTAGTGTAAAATTGTGTGATTAATAAAAATAACACATACGCAATTTTTTCTTGCATTCTGGCTCAAAAAGTGCAGAGCAAAATAATTAAATTGCACCCGTCCATGTGCATGATAAGAATTTGCCACATAAATTTATATTTATGTAGCTGCATTTTTTGAGGTCCGTCCAGAATCTTCAGACTTGAATTTCTTTGTGCAATCTTCGTTTTTATAGACGAATTAAATTAAGAAATATAAAATACCCACACTGAATTATCGTCAAGCAGCAACACGCGGTACTTGATTCAAGGTCGGAATATTGAATTGACGACAGTTTCTAAGTTTCTCGAGTCCGGATTAAATCAAGGAGAGTGCTAAAAATGAAAATAAAACTCATCGCATTCATGAGCGTGTTTTGTCTAGTCAGCTTTCCAGCATTAGCTGAAAACACAACAAAAGAACAAAACAAGTTAGATTCAAAACAATCTGAACAACACCAAAATAAAAAACAAAAAAAGAAAATCAACAGTAACCAAACTGAAGCATTAACAATTCGGCCAGCCACCATGATGGCAGTACCCGGAGCGAGCAATTATTTTCAACCCACTATGCTTGCCATGACCCAAAATTTGGGACGCGCTGTCATCCCAAAAGAAGTTTTGTTTGATCGTATCGGCGTTACCGGCGGTGCAAACTTAGATGGTCATTGGGGAAATCGACATATGGGTTATATGGGAGAAAATTCCCGTCGCGTATCGTTAAATGATGCCTATTTGAATGTGACAGCTACGATCAATCAGTGGATAAATGGTTTTGCAAGTGTCAGTTTCAATGACACCACAGGCTTAAGTATTAATCAAAGCGAAGTCATCCACAGTATTAAACGCGGTGTTTATAGCTATGCCTATCCCAATAATCAAATAAATCTTGAACAAGGTTTTGTTACCATTGGAAACTTTGATTGTTCTCCATTCTTTATTCAATTAGGTAAACAATTCCAAGACTTTGGTCGTTACATTATTCACCCTATTGAACGTACTATGACACAAGTTTTGTCTGAATCCTTGCAAACCTCTGCTAAGATTGGTTTTTTAACACACTATGGTTTACATGGTGCTGTTTATGGCTTTGAGGATCTATTAAAAAACGAAAAATCTGGCAATAAAAGACCTGTTTATGGAGCTGCCTTAGGCTTTGATCATCCTTGCGAAGGATTAGGTTATGACATTGGACTTGGCTATATGTCCAGCATAACCGGTGTGAACGATGTGGCTTATGCAGTGAAAACTTTTGAAAGACGCACGCGGTTTTCTGATCATGTTGGTACATTTGACGGCACTGTCGGAGCCTGGAGTGCTTATGGCGATCTCAATATGGGTCCATTTGGCTTCAGTGGACGCTATGCGACAGCAGCGCACAAATTCACGTCAACAACTTTATCGACTCATGCCAGAACAGTGCGTACTAGTGGCGCAAGACCATGGGCTGGCGATATAACAGCCGGTTACGGTTTCAACGCCTGGACGAAAGACCAAAATTTATACGTTGGTTATCAAACGTCTGGCAATGCCGTTAATATATTAATACCCCACCATCGTTGGATAGCTGGATATGGAATCGAGGTATTACCTTATACTAGTTTGAGCGCGGAATATGGGCACGAGCAAGACTATAGCAGACATTACGGCGGTACTGGCAAATCCACAAATACGGTAGGGGCTCGAGCTGCTGTAAAATTTAGCTAAATTTGAGGGTCAAGTCTTGGCTGTTGACCAATGCATCGGTCAACTGTCAAGACTTGACCCCAGTGCTATTAACAATATAACAAAACAATTCTGCCGTTTTTTCTGCATCATAAATCGCCGAATGCGCTTGATTCACATCGAAATGAATTCCTGCGCGTTTGGCTGATTTGGCCAACACAGTTTCCCCGAAAACCAATGCACATAAAGAAGCGGTATCTAACGTTGTGAAAGAATGAAATGGGTTAGATTTAAAACAACATCGCTTGGCGGCGGCTTGAATAAACGCTAGATCAAACCAAGCATTATGACCGACTAAAACAGCCCGTTGACAACCTGTTTCCTTTAATAATACTCTGATTTTACTAAAGATGTTATGCATAGCCTGTTGTTCAGGTATGGCAAAGCGCATAGGGTAGCTTGGATCGATCTTGGTGATCGCCAATGATTCAGGATCGATATGCGCACCAATAAATGGTTCCACATGATAAGAAAAGGTTTGATCTTTATAGATTTTTCCCGAAGCATCCATACCTATTGTCACTGCGGCAATTTCAAGTAAAGTATCCGTAGCTGGATTAATGCCTGATGTTTCTACATCTACTATAATAGGTAGTAAGCCACGGAATCGATTAGCTAGTTTTAATTTTTTACTATTAAAAGACATAGATTTTTGTTTTCAAAACCTTCAAATTCAATAAAATAGTGATTCTCTATCCCCAACACTATAACATTAAGCAATATAACATTTAGCATTAACACGGAAAACTTATTTATGATTATTAATCAACCAATTTCTAAAACTCACCCACTTCGTGATGCTTTAACAGCTGCATATCGAATGGATGAAACACAAGCCATTAATGATCTCACAAAACAAGCCACACTCCCACCTGATGCGTTAGAACGGATTTCTAAACAGGCGCATGAGTTAGTGGTTAAAACCCGTGGACGACGAAAAAAACAAGGCGGCTTGGATGCTTTCCTTCAGCAATATGATCTTTCAAGTGAAGAAGGTATCGCTTTAATGTGTCTGGCCGAAGCTCTTCTGCGCATACCTGATTCTGCTACAGTTGATCGATTAATTAGCGATAAAATTTCCACTGCTGATTGGGCAGAACATTTAAATAGTAGTCATTCGCTTTTTGTTAATGCTGCCACATGGTCATTAATGTTAACAGGCAAAATTTACGCTCCCACACTCAGCAATGAAAAAACTCTCGGCGCTTCGTTGAAGCGTGTCATCAGCCGCACAGGAAGTGCTGTGATACGTCCTATTATTCTACAAGGCATGAAAATCATTGGTAAACAATTTGTTATGGGCACAACTATAGAAGAAGCCATTGAGCGTGCGAAACAAAACGAAGCCAAAGGGTATCGCTATTCATATGATATGTTAGGTGAAGCAGCGCGCACAGCGGATGATGCCAATCATTATTTTAATTCTTATCAAAATGCTATTCGTATTATCGGGCAAGCTTCGCAAGGTTTAGGACATATTAAAGGACCTGGAATTTCTATCAAACTTTCCGCTTTGCATCCGCGCTATGAATTTGCAAAACGCAAACGTGTCATGAGTGAATTAGTACCTCGATTATTAGCATTAGCTAAACAGGCTAAAGAATACAATATTGGTTTTACTATTGATGCGGAAGAAGCAGATCGCTTGGATCTTTCCTTAGATGTCATTGAAACTGTATTTAGTGATCCGAGTCTGAATGGTTGGGAAGGATTTGGATTGGCTGTCCAATCTTATCAAAAACGTGCGCCTTATGTGATTGATTGGCTTGCTGATCTTTCCAAACGAAATGGTCGTCGTTTGATGGTGAGATTAATTAAAGGCGCTTATTGGGATGCAGAAATTAAACTCAGTCAGTTATTAGGCTTAGAAGGCTATCCTGTTTTTACACGCAAAAACTCAACTGATGTCTCATTCATTGCTTGTGCGAAAAAATTACTTTCTATGCCAGAATATTTTTTCCCACAATTTGGTACTCATAACGCATATTCTGTCGCAACCGTTTTAGAATTAGCAGACAAAGATAAATTGAATTTTGAATTTCAATGTTTGCACGGTATGGGTGCTCCCTTGTATGACAATATCGTAACCCCCAATTTGCCTTGCCGAATATATGCACCTGTAGGAAGTCATAAAGATTTACTCGGTTATCTGGTCAGACGCCTATTAGAAAATGGTGCCAATAGTTCTTTCATCAATCGCATTGCGGATGAGGATGCGCCCATTGAAGCTATTATTGCTAATCCTGTAGCACGGCTTGCTGGATTAGCGCATAAACCTCACCCCCATATTCCATTACCGAAAGATATCTACGCTCCTGAACGTAAAAATTCAAAAGGAATTGATTTATCTAATCAGCGAACGATAACTGAATTGAAAAAAGCACTCGAAAAAGAAGAAAAGGAAACATTTGAATCGAGCCCGATTATTTCAGGTAAAAATATTTTAACGGCTCCATCACAACCTGTTCTCTCTCCCAGCGATACTCGGGTCACTGTTGGACATGTACATGAAGCAACAAAAGAAGATGTCGAAAACGCATTAAAACAAGCCGTTGCAGCTCAAACCGATTGGGCAAATACGTCAGTGAACGATCGTGCTACTTGTTTAGAACGAGCTGCTGATTTATTTGAGAAAAATTTTTCACGCTTAACGATGTTATTATGCAGTGAAGGCGGAAAACAAATTGTCGACTGTGTGTCAGAAATTCGAGAAACCGTCGATTATTGTAACTATTACGCAGCACGTGCTCGCCAAGATTTAATTCCAAAATCATTAACCGGACCAACTGGTGAATTTAACGCTTTATCTCTTCATCCTCGCGGTGTGTTTACCTGCATTAGTCCATGGAATTTTCCGCTGGCGATTTTTGCTGGGCAAATCATGGCAGCTTTGGTAAGTGGCAACCCTGTGATTGCTAAACCTGCTGAGCAAACACCTTTAATTGCTGCCGAAGCTATTCGTATATTGCATGAAGCTGGCATTCCTACTAACGTTTTGCATTTGCTCCCTGGCCGTGGCGAAATTGTTGGCGCAAAATTGGTTTCTGATCCTCGTGTCAGTGGTGTCATGTTTACCGGTTCCACGGAAACAGCGAAATTAATTCAACAATCTTTAGCTAATCGTCCTGGTCCAATTGTTCCTTTAATTGCTGAAACCGGTGGACAAAACGCTATGATTGTTGATTCATCAGCGCTGCCTGAGCAAGTGGTAGCGGATGTGATTTCTTCATCTTTTAATAGTGCGGGTCAACGCTGTTCTGCCTTACGAGTACTTTTTTTACAAGACGATATCGCTCCTCGGGTATTAGCTATGCTGAAAGGGGCTATGGCAGAGCTATCTATTGGTAATCCTTGTTATCTTGAAACGGATGTGGGACCTGTTATTGATCAAGATGCATTATCCGTCTTAAAAAAACATGCTGAAAAAATGTCTAATGAAGCTGAGTTAATTTATCAAATTCCTATGCCGTCTAATCTCACTTCAGGTCATTTTTTCGCACCCTGTGCTTTTGAATTAAAAAATTTAAATCAGTTGCAAAGAGAAGTATTCGGCCCCATATTGCATGTTATCCGGTACTCCGCTGATGAATTAGACAAAGTTTTACAAGAAATTATCGATTCTGGATATGGATTAACTCTGGGCATACATAGTCGCATTGATGCAACAATAAAATATATTCAAGACCGCATGCCAGTTGGTAATATATATGTAAATCGAAATATGATTGGAGCAGTCGTGGGTGTTCAACCTTTTGGTGGTGAACGCTTATCCGGGACGGGACCTAAAGCGGGTGGTCCACATTATTTACCTCGCTTGTGTGCAGAACGAGCGATATCGATTAATACAACAGCCGCTGGCGGCAACGCAACACTTGTATCTTTAAACGAGGATGATTAATGAGCCAAAGTTTAGCTATTATTCATGTTGTTTTTCTTATTTTCGCAGGCACAGCCGTTTTATCAACGCTGGCTTTATTTACGCGTCAATCTCTGCTTGTGGCATATATGGCATTAGGGGCTTTGGTTGGTCCCTGGGGATTAAAACTCGTCAAAGATTCCTCTCTAATTACGCAAACCGGTGAAATTGGAATTATTTTCTTATTATTTCTCATGGGGTTGAACTTACAGCCCCAAAATTTATTACACTGCTTACGAAAAATGAGTTCTGTCACCCTTCTGAGCTCACTCATTTTTTTAATTGTAGGATTTGCGATTAGTTATTTTTTTGGTTTTAGTGTACTAGAAAGTTTTTTAATTGGTGTTGCCATTGTTTTTTCTAGTACGATTGTTGGATTAAAATTATTGCCAACGACAATCTTGCATCATCAACATACCGGCGAATTGATGGTGAGTATTTTGTTATTACAAGATTTAATCGCGATTGCCGTATTATTGGTTTTACAAGGCGCAGCTGATCGATCAGCGCCTATGTATCAATTGGTTTTGGTGATATTGGGTTTTCCTGCTTTATTACTCGTCGCCTATATTTTCCAGCGCTATTTACTGACTTATTTACTGAAGAAATTCGATAAAATTCATGAATATATTTTTATTTTATCTATAGGCTGGTGTTTAGCGATGGGTGAATTCGCTTATCTCATGGGACTATCCGAAGAAATCGGTGCTTTCATCGCAGGTGTATCGTTAGCCAGCAACCCCATTTCTATGTACATTGCTGAAAGCTTAAAACCTTTACGCGATTTTTTCTTAGTCATGTTCTTTTTTACCATAGGTGCAAGTTTCAATTTTGAATATTTACCGGATGTCATCTTGCCAGCATTAGTTTTAGCCGGTGCTATATTAATAATAAAACCTACGATTTTTAGCTGGTTACTCAAAAAATCGGGCGAAGCTAAATCAACAAGTTGGGAAATTGGTGTTCGCTTAGGGCAAAGCAGTGAGTTTTCTTTGTTAGTGATTTTCCTGGCTTTACAAACTAAATTAGTGAGTTCAACAACAAGTTACATGGTTCAAGCAGCAACGATTATCACTTTTATCGTGTCCTGTTATTGGGTTGTTTTGCGTTATCCGACTCCATTGGCAGCGACCGATAAATTACGCCGAGATTAATAATATGGGTGCTCATCATGGTCACTCGCATTCTCACTCCCATGATCATGGGGCACATCATGTTCATGGAGCACATTCTTTTAATCGCGCTTTTGCGATTGCGGTTACTTTGAATTTAGGCTTTACGATTTTTCAAGTCATTTATGCCCTTCTGGCCAACTCAATGAGTTTATTAGCAGATGCTATACATAATTTTGGAGATGTGTTTGGACTTGTCCTCGCTTGGGTCGCAAGTTGGTTACTGACTTTACCTGCGCGCAAACGTTATAGTTATGGTT
>JANWKO010000160.1 GCA_025451335.1 Gammaproteobacteria bacterium | reverse complement strand
GTGCGCCATCCATTAAGCTAGGATGCAAGACAAATTGTTCTGCATCTTGCTCTAATTGCGCTGGCAACAGGATTCGAGCTAAAGAAGCATCTTTGGCATAAAACATTTCCTGAATCACTTGAAAGCTTGGACCGTATTCAATACCTGCTGATTGGAACGAAGAATAAATGACATCTTTAGTCAGTTTCTCACTGCAATGTTTCTTCAAAGCAGCAATATCAAGTTCTTTGGTTTCAATTTTATTTTGGCTTGATCCATAAATAATCTTCCCTTTGGCATGAAGGTGCGATTCTATGGACACCTCGAAACTTACCTCTTCTCTTTCTTTTGGATAAAGACTAATAATAATAGTCTCTAGATCTGCAATTCGAATCGGGCTTGCCCAAATGACATTGCGCAAACCAACAACGACTTGATTTGGCGCTGCCAATTGTCCTGCCGCTCGGGCCATTTCTAAATAAGCTACGCCGGGTAAAATCGCATCACCTTTAACATGATGGTCTCTTAAGTAAAATTCATTACCCGTTAACAATTTTGTAAATTGCTGTGTTTCTAAGGTAGAAATATTGGTATCAATTAATGGATGTAAAAGATAGGCATTAGTTCTTTGCCCTGTGAAATCTTTTGTTTCAGGAATCCAAAAGCGCTCTTTTGTAAATGGATAGGTTGGCAATGCAATTTTGTGTTTTGTCTCACCTTGATGTAAAACGTCCCAATCAATTTCATAACCTTTAACATATAAATCGCCTAAAGATAATAACTTCTTCCTATATTTCGCTTTACTCAAACTTTGATAATTGGAAATTTCTTCAACTAATTTTGATAATAACTCATCAAAAATAGGTTCGTAATTAGCTTTTTCTGATTTGATATTGATTAAATAATTTTTAGGTCGTTGTCCATTAATCACTTGTTGTAAGGTTTCTTTCAATTCAATAAGGGAATTAACAACCAGCACACAACGTTTATCAAAATGACTTCTTCCTACATTTAACGTATAACTGATATCTTCTAATAAAGTCTTCTCTGGTTTTTGCTTGGAAATCCAGCCAGTTAAATCTTCGATGCGTTGTCTCAGTGAGTTTTCCGTCTTCGCTGATAATGTTAAGAGATAATACGGTTTATTTGTATGTTGAAAGGATGTTGTAATAGTTGGTGCTTCTTCCATTATAATATGCGCGTTCGCACCACCAAATCCAAACGAACTGATTCCAGCTCGACGCGGAATAGCATTTCCTGCTTGATCTTTTAAACAATTCCATTCCTGCGTTTTTTCCACCACATAAAATGGACTATCCTTAATTTCGATGTAAGGATTGAGCTGATTAAAGTTAATATTACCAGGAATAGTCTTATGCTTCATAGCGAGTAATACTTTTATTACTCCAACTATTCCAGCTGCTGCTTCTAAATGTCCTATATTGCTTTTGATCGCTCCCAACCCACAATAATAATGGGGTAGCACTCCTTTTCCTTGTTTTTCGTTTAATAGATTAAATGCTTTCTTCAATCCATTTACTTCAATCGGATCGCCTAATGCTGTTCCCGTCCCATGAGTTTCAATATAACTAATAGTATCAGGTGAAATATGGGCTCGTTCCATCGCTGAGATTATCAAGTCAGCTTGTGCATTAGGATTTGGAACCGTTAATGAGCTCACATGGCCACCATGATTAACAGCAGTTCCTCTAATGACACCATAGATAGTATCACCGTCCAGCAGTGCTTTTTGCAGGGGCTTTAATAAGATGGCACCAACCCCTTCTCCTCTGACATAACCATTCGCTGATTTGTCAAACGTCTTGCAACGTCCATCTTCGCAAAGCATGCCTGCTTTACTAAACGCTATGTGGAGTGTCGGAGTTAAAATGGCATTCACCCCACCAACTAAAGCCACCTCACAATCGTTTGTTTCTATCGCTTTGACTGCTTGATGCAATGCCACTAACGAACTCGAGCAAGCTGTATCGACTGCAACGCTTGGACCGGAAAAATTCAGTAGATAGGATACACGATTAGCTAATACACTGTGGGCAATGCCTGTTGGTGAATAAGCTGATATCTCGCTTTGATGCAAAAATTCATTATAATCATTGCTTGAAACACCCACAAACAACCCTGTCTTAATACTCGCCAACTCTTCTGGTATATAACCTGCATCTTCGATGGTTTTCCATACTGCTTCCAAAAATAATCTTTGTTGTGGGTCCATGAGCTCTGCTTCCCGAGGAGAAATATTAAAAAATTGAGCATCGAATCGATCTACATCATCGATAAACCCTCCCCATTTTATTTTTATGAAGCTCTCATTTTGATTACTAATAACATGGTTCCAATCCCAACGTTCTTTTGGAATTTCCGTAATTAAATCTTTTTGCTCAACTAAATTTTGCCAAAACTTTTGCAAATCCGGAGAGCCAGGGAAAATGCCGCTCATACCAATAATGGCAATATCAACTGGATCACCACATAGATCGAATTGTTTCTTCTCCTTTGATAAATAACGTGGTCTTGCTTTATGTGTCTTTATTCGGATCGCCTCTGAATCAACTAGGTTCTTGGAGGTATCTGCATCTCCATGCCGAATTTCTAATGCTGATTGAAAATTTTCAATAAGATATTGTGCAAAACTCTTTAATGTTTTGTGTTCATATAAAATAGCAGGTGTTAACTCTAGATGATAAAAATCATTTATATGATTAATTAATGCGGTAATACCCATTGAATCTGCACCATATTCGCTTAATTCGCCATCCTGATCTAAATTTTCAGCATTAATTTTAAGTATATTTGAAATGCTAGAAACTAATGTGACTAATACTTTTTCTGTTAATACTGTTTTATCTAATGAGGAATCTGTCAAAGTTGACGTAAATTGCAAATTAGTTATGGCTTTTTGCTTACATTCGGGTTGGCAATAAAATTTGCCCGGTTGATCCCTCAATGTGTCAGTTTTTAATGCACGCAAAACAAACCCTTTCAGATGAACAAAAACCTCACCTGTTTCATTAACAATCTGAATATCAAATTTATCAGTAGACTCTTCTGACACCTTGGTTGTATAGGCATAGCAGGTTGTAGGTAACTTTCCAAAAATATTGACTTCTCCAATACCAAACGGGAGATACAAATCTGATTTTTGAGGAGCGACTACTTGAGTTAACCCAAAAATCGTTTGAAGTGCGCCATCTATTAAGCTAGGATGCAAAACAAAGTTCTCTGCATCATGCTCTAAGTGCGCAGGTAATTGAATACGAGCTAAAGCAGCATCTTGGCTATAAAACATTTCTTGGATCACTTGAAAACTTGGCCCATATCCCATTCCCAACGATTGTAATGAAGAATAAATGGCTTCTTTAGATAATTTCTGAGTGTTAAGCTGCTTTAATGCAGTTATATCGAGTGTCTTAATTTCGAGTTTATTTGGGCTTGATTCATATATAATCTTCCCTTTGGCATGCAGGAGCAATTCTGTATTCACTTCAAAACTCACCCCTCTTTCATCTTGATAAAGATTAATAATCAAAGTCTCTGGATTGGTGATTCGGACTGGACTTACCCAAACGACATTACGCAATCCAATAACGAGTTGTTTTGGTGCTGCCAATTGTCCTGCTGCTCGAGCCATTTCTAAAAAAGCAACACCAGGTAAAATAGCATCGCCTTTGACTCGATGATCTCTTAAGTAAAATTCATTACCAGTTAGCAATTTTATAAATTGTTGGGTTTCAAGGGTAGAAGCATTAGTGTCAATTAATGGATGCAAATAACATTCCGTTGTTCTTTTCGCGATTTCATTTTCTGGCACCCAATATCTTTCTCTAACAAACGGATATGTTGGCAAAGATATTTTTCTCTTCGTTTCGTCTCGATGAAGCACCGCCCAATCTAAGTCATAATTTTCGACATAAAAATTCGCCAATGTCAGTAAATTATCACGATAATCATCTGATAAGTGACAGACTTGCTATAACTCCTCCATCGTTTGCTTGAATAGTTTGTTATATATTGCTTGATCATGAGGCTTCTCATTATGCAATGAAAAATAAACATTTTTTGGATTAGAATTTGTTTGAAGCTGCCGCAGGGTGTCTTGCAAGTCCTGAAGAGATTTGATTACCAATCCACAGCGTTTTTTAAAATGGCTTCTTCCTGTGTTTAGTGTAAAACTCACATCTTCTAATGAAATATTGTCAACTGTTTGCAAGGCAACCCACTTTGTTAAATCTTCAATGCGTTGCTTTAGTGAGCTTTCAGTCTTCGCTGACAATGTTAAAAGATAGTAAGGCTTATTTGATTGTTTAATGGATGTTGAAATAGTTGGTGCTTCTTCAATTATAACATGTGCATTCGCCCCGCCAAATCCAAATGAACTAATTCCTGCTCGACGCGGAATAGTGTTGCCAGAATGATCTTTTAAGCAATTCCATTCTTGTGTTTTTTCTACCACGTAAAAAGGACTGTCTTTAATCTCAATGTAAGGGTTTAATTCTTTGAAATGTAAATTTCCCGGAATTGTTTTATGTTGCATAGCAAGCAAAACTTTTATTACACCAACTATTCCAGATGCAGCTTCCAAGTGCCCTATATTACTTTTGACCGCTCCCAATCCACAATAATAATGCGGTAGAACTTCTATTCCTTGCCTTTCTTTTAAGAGTTGAAAGGCTCTTTTGATCCCGTTCACCTCAATCGGATCACCTAATGCTGTTCCAGTACCATGAGTTTCAATAAAACTAATGGTATCAGGTGAAATATGGGCACGTTCCATAGCTGAGATTATTAAGTCAGCTTGGGCATTAGGATTTGGCACTGTTAATGAACTCACATGGCCGCCATGATTAACGGCAGTTCCTTTTATTACACCATGAATGGTATCACCATCCTGCAATGCCTTTTGCAAGGGTTTTAATAAAATAGCACCGACCCCTTCTCCTCTGACATAACCATTCGCCGATTTATCAAACGTCTTGCAACGTCCATCTTCGCAAAGCATTCCGGCTTTACTAAATGCGATATGGAGTATCGGGGTTAAGATAGCATTTACACCACCAACTAAAGCCAATTCACAATCGTCTGCTTCTATCGCTTTGACTGCTTGATGCAATGCTACTAGCGAACTTGAACAGGCGGTATCTATAGCGACACTTGGACCGGTTAAATTAAGTAGATAGGATACACGATTCACCAATACACTGTGCGCACCGCCGGTGGGGGTATAGGCAGATATCTCGCTTTGTTGCAAAAGCTCAATGTAATCACTACTCGATACACCCACAAACAAGCCTGTCTTAACACTTGCCAACTCCTTAGGCATATAACCCGCATCTTCTATGGTTTTCCATACCGTTTCCAGGAACAATCTTTGTTGTGGATCCATCAGCTCAGCTTCGCGAGGAGAAATATTAAAAAAATGGGCATCAAATCGATCCACACCATCTATAAATCCACCCCATTTAATCTTTAATGTGTTATCATCATGACCAATAGCAGTTTTCCAATTCCAGCGTTCTTTAGGTATTTCTGTTATCAAATCTTTTTGGGCAATTAGATTTTGCCAAAACTGTTGCAAATCAGATGAACCAGGAAAAATGCCACTCATACCAATGATAGCAATATCATTTTGGTTTGCTTGTTGAGCGATACGATTCTTATCACGAATTGATAAAGAGTGTGGTCTCGTGTTAGACTCCTTGGAAGCGCTAATTTTTCCATGCCGACTTTCCACTGGTGATTTAAAATTCTCAATGAGATATTGCGCAAAACTCTTTAACGTCTTGTGTTCATATAAAATAGCAGGGGTTAATTCAAGATGATAATATTCATTGATTTGATTAATAAATGCGGTAATGCTAATGGAGTCAACTCCATATTCACTCAAATCGCCTTCTTGATCTAAAATCTCGACATTAATTTTTAGTATTTTAGAAATATTAGAAACTAAAATGCTTAATACGTTTTCTGTTAATTCAGTTTTATAGGTTTCAGATCGGTAATCAGTTCGTAATTCTAACCCTTTGGACTGATCCGCAAAAAAATATTGTGTTTCAGGAATCCAATAGCGCTCTCTTGCAAATGGATAAGTCGGTAATGCAATTTTTTGTTTTGTTTCAGATTGGTGCAGCAAATCCCAATCAATCTCATAACCTTTAATATATAAATGCCCAAAATATAATAATTCCTTCTTATATTTTGATTTATCCAAACTTTGATAATTTGAAAAATCTTCAACAAATTTTGATAGCAAATCTCCAAAACTAGTATCGCATTGGGATTTTTCGGAATTAAGATTGATTAAACAATTTTTGGCTTGTTCTCCTTTAATAACTTTTTGTAATGTTTCTTTCAAATCACCAAGGGAATCTGCAACCAAAACACAACGCTTATCAAAATGGTTTCTTCCTACATTCAATGTATAACTTATGTTTTCTAATGATGTATTTTCTGATGATTGTTTTGAGATCCACTCACTTAATTCCTCTACCCGCTGCCGCAGTGCAGTATTTGTCTTAGCAGACAATGTAAACAAATAATATGGTTTATTTGCTGAACTATGATAGTTAATTTTAGGGGCTTCTTCTATGATTAAATGTGCATTTGAACCACCGGCACCATACGAGTTAATGGCAGCACGTCGAGGGTACTCTTTTCGCAGCCATTCGCACATTTCATGTTGTACTTTAAATCTAATATTCTCCCAATCAATATTAGGATTGAGTTCATCTGAATAAATAGAAGGTAATAATGTTTGATGTTGCATTTGTAATAGGACTTTAGTAACAGCTGCTATACCAGAAGCTGATTCTAAATGACCTATATTGGGTTTGACTGAACCAATAGCGCATGGATCTTCGCATTCACCATAAATTTTATTTAATCCAGCAATCTCAATAGGGTCACCTAAAGAAGTAGCTGTACCTTGTGCTTCAATATAACTAATACTAAAAGGATCAACATTTGCATTTTTCAGTGCAGCTTTAATCAAATCTGCTTGAGCATTAGGATTAGGAACAGTATACCCACTGGTCTTTCCACCATGATTCACACTGCTACCTTTGATAACACCATAGATATGATCACCATCGGCCATTGCAAGATTCAAAGGTTTTAATAAAATTGCTCCGACCCCCTCGCCCACCACAAATCCATCTGCATCCGCCCCAAAAGACTTGCATTTATCATCATGTGATAACATTCCAGACAGGCATAATTTAATATAATGATCTGGATGTAGAATAATATTAACACCACCGGCAAGCGCAATATCACACTCCTGGCGTCTAATACTTTCACATGCCATGTGAATTGCTGTGAGTGAAGATGAACAAGCTGTATCAATTGCTACACTCGGTCCTTGCAAATCAAGAAAATATGAAATGCGATTTGCAATCGACCAGAAGGCAGGCGTCGATAGAATAATTTTTTTAGACGCTGCAACTTGATTCTGATATAAACTATAATCAGCATTCATTATCCCTACAAAAACACCTACTTTAGTTTTATTTGAGCTTAACATCTCTCGTGAGAATCCGGCATCTTCAAACGTGGACCATGCTGTTTGTAAAAAAAGCCGTTCTTGTGGATCCATCCGTTCTGCTTCTTGAGGTGAAATCTGGAAAAAAAGAGGATCAAATTTATCAATATCTTCAATAAACCCACCCCAGGAGGTATAACACTGATCTGAATATGAATGCCAATCCCAACGTTCTTTTGGAATTTCATTAATCGCACTACTTTTATTTTTTAATAACTCCCAAAAATCATCAAGAGTATTAGAACGAGGAAATCGCACACTTATACCAATAATAGCAATATCATTATTTTCAAATAACTCAGTTACTTTTTGGTTTGTGGGAGATTGAGTTAATACTTCCTCAAATAATTTTTCTGATGCTATCTTTATATGGCTCTTCTTTTCCGTAGAAACTAAAGTAAATTTTCTAATTAATATATCTTTATAATTTTTTACAAAATAAAAAACTAACTTATTTATCGTCATATTTTCAAATAACAATGTCGTTGGCAACTTCCCAAATGTATCGCAAAGTCTTTTATTAATTTCAAGTGAAATTAAAGAATCTACTCCATAGCGATCAAATGTCTCATTGGATTTAATAATTGATTTATTCAATTTTAATGTTTCAGAAAAAAGATCTAATAAATAATCTCGAGTTTTACCTTCCAAACCATTTGTTGGTATTATTTTACCAGAATAGATGGAATCTGATATTTGGAACGAATTAGAAAAATTATCATGATTTTTAATTGATATGTTTTCAGTTAATTGGAGCGCTAAGTCACCATTACTTTCAGCTAATATAACTTGCTGATCTGAATCAGATCTTAATGAAACAATAGAATTAAATCCCATTTTTTTGAGCAAAGTTTTCCATTGAGCTTCTTCTAGCAAAGGCGAATGAACGATACGGTTTTCTTCGTCTTCAAAAGCCCACCATCCATCTGTTAGACCAAAAGTAAGCGTTGCAAAGTCATTTCTTTTTACAGCTTCGTTAATGATTAACAAGCCATTTTTTTTCAACAACCATTTAACTTGATTTAATGTGTTTTCGATTTGCTTGGTCGCATGTAATACATTACTTGCAAAAACGATATCGCAGCTTGCATTTTGGAATCCTTGT
>JANWKO010000159.1 GCA_025451335.1 Gammaproteobacteria bacterium | reverse complement strand
GCCAATGTTGAAATAACCTGAAGTGGATGGCTTAACAATTAATATAATGCCTATAAATCCCACAAAAATAGAACCCCATAAGCTTTTTGATACGCGATTTCCTTGCCAAACAAGTAAAATAATGGGGATCCAAAAAGGTGTAGTACTTCGTAAAACGACAGCATTAGTCAATGAAAGAGATGGAAGGGATAAGAAAAACAAAGCAAACGCTATTATTCCTGATAAATCACGTAAAATATGCGCTGGTAATTTATTTGTTTTTAAATTGAAAATACCTTGCCGAAGAATACTGGGAAGACATAATGATAAAGCTACTAGATATTGACAAAATAAAATGGTCCCTACGCCTATCGTATGCGGAATTAGTTTGACACAAGCTGCCATTGCTGCGATACAAAAATAAGAAATTAAGCAAATCATGCTGCCCATGACAATGTTATCTTGTTTTCGTAAAGGGGTTGTTATCATTGCTCATCTGCCTACTTGAAAGCATTACCAGAATAGTCAAGTTTTTATGTTAGCTAAATTTACAATATAGTATTATAATAAATAATAATGAACGTATATTAAAGCTATATTATCTAACGTTATGTAAGTAAAACTAACATATGACAACAACCCGAATACCTCCACTTCATGCTTTACATGTTTTTGAAACGGTAGCCCGACATTTAAGTATGACGAAAGCGGCAGAAGAACTGCATGTAACACATGCGGCGGTTAGCCAGCAAATCAAGCTATTAGAAGATTATCTAAAAGTTTCTTTGCTAAAACGCGAAGGAAAACGCTTTACTTTAACTCCGCAAGGAAAAGAATATGCAACTGCTTTAAATAATGCCTTTTCTAATATTAAACATGCCACCGAGCGCTTACTCGCTGAAGATGATGCCAATATACTGACAATACGTGTTCCGCCAACGTTGGCATTACGCTGGCTTGTGCCACGATTGCAACAATTTCAGGATTTGCATCCTAATATAGAACTCAGAATATCTACCACGCAAAAAGAAATCGATTTTTTACAGGAATCTATTGATATCGCCATTTACTATGGCGATGGTAATTGGCCTAATTTGCAGAGCGATTTTTTATTTGAAGATTATACTTTTCCAATTGCAAATCCGAAATATTTTGGAAATAAAAAAGTGACTGAATTACAAGAAACCCATTTACGTTCAGCCAAGTTTATATATGTAACTTATCAATTACGTGAAAAAGATTGGGCTTTATGGACTTCTGCCGCTAATTTACCCGAACCGCCCAAATCTACACGTATTTATTTTCAAGACACATTGCAGGCATTACAAGCTGCGCAAACGGGTCTTGGCATAGCCATTGCCCATCAGCCGTTGGTGATGGATGATATTAAAGCAGGGCGTTTAGTGGCTGTCTCTCAGGTTAAGTTAAAGTTGAATAGTAATTATTATTTGGTTTATCCCGAACATTACTTAAGAAAATTGAAAGTAAAAAAATTTAGAAATTGGCTATTAAAGGAAATAAAAGCTAACAATTAAATCCAACAAATTCACTTACTTTCTAGATATAAAATTGCTTTTTTCTCCGCTGACTAATTGATTATGAGATACAACATCGAAATGCTATATCTTGTTATGGCTAGTTTACGGACCGCCATATTTTCTTTGCGCCTCTAAAGTAAGCCCCAATCCCACACTACCAAATGCATCTCCCCGCACCACTTCTGCTTGTGGAAACATAGCTGTGATTCTATCTCTAATCAAAGGAATCTTACTGGATCCGCCCGTATAAAAAATTGCATTGATATCAGTAAATTTGACTCCAGAAATTTTGACTGCATCTTGAATTGTTAAGATAATTTTTTCTAAATCATCTTGAATCACAGCGTTTAGCTCTTGTCGCTGCAATAAAACATTTAAGTCTTGCTCAATAAAATCTAAATTTAAATTTACATCCATCTCATCACTTAAACGCTGCTTACTCGTTTCAACCGTATTTAAAATATGATGACCTGATTTAGTTTTCAGTACGTGAAGCAAACGATCTAACAAATTTTTCTGATAAGCTCTCGCTCGAATACTGCGAATGTGGGTCAATGTTTTAGCATCGTACAAATTACTGAGTGTATGCCACGTCGTTAAATCATGGTAAAACATTGAAGGAATTTCGATATCACTACTTGAACCACTCATCATACTACCCATGCCTAATAAAGGCATTACGACTTTTAAGCTGAGACGTTGATCGAAGTCAGTACCCGCAATGTGAATGCCACAATTAGCAAGCACATCCTGAGATCGATTCAAAGGCGCAGCCCCTGGATGCAATCGAATAATAGTAAAATCAGATGTCCCACCACCCATATCAACAATCAATGCAAGCTGCTCTTGTTTGATCCGCATTTCGTATGTCATCGCAGCTGCAATGGGTTCAAATTGAAATGACACTTCTTTAAATCCAATATCTCGCGCAATTTTTTCCAATGTATTTTGGGCTAAACGATCTTTCTCTAAATTATTATCGTCAAAAAGCACAGGCCGTCCTAACACCACTTGAGTTAATTCTGATTGAATGGATTTTTCTGCACGCTGTTTTACGTGCTGCATAAAACGTGCTAATACACTGCTATAAGGAATATATTCATTAAATATTACAGTCTTATCTTCCATCAATGGAGAGCCTAATACAGATTTCAGTGACATCATCAAACGGCCAGGCACACCCTCTAAATAACTATTCACACCTTCCTGACCGAAAACCCACTCTTTCATTTCAGCATCACAGAAAATCGCTGAGCGCATAGTAGGTTTGTTGTTTTCTAGCATAACAAGTTGGCACGGGTTATTTTTGCCCACGCCAATAGTAGCCACACCAATAGTAGAGTTACTAGTACCAAAATCAAATCCGCAAAAGGAAGGCATGCCACGCTCCTGAAGAATATAGAGTGTTGAAAAAAGGGGCGTGTAAGTTACACCTTATTTTAAATTTATGCAAGGACACGTCACGGCTTTCACGTATCTGTGTGATTAGATTGAGCACTTGTCCTAATGTTTAAAACATCAGTGGCGTGTATAAATTACAATCAATCCTACACAGAATTTAATACTTTCCTTAATTGCTTCTATCCTTTAGATGATTTAATTTTTCACCATATCGAATGAAACTAAAACTCATTGAATTAAAAAATAGAGCACTTTGATTACATAAATCAGTTTTTAACACATATTTTGGCTTAATTTAAGATCGATTTTCTGCTATGATTACAGCCCATAAAATGATCGTTTAATCGTACTATATTTTTCGATAATTATTGAGTTAAACATTTCCCAAAACAGAGCATGAGTAATGAAAATAACATTTCTAATACGATTGTTAGTTAGTTTTTTATTAACAATGCAATCTGTTATTACATTTGCGAGCGTGACAAAGCCCAGTGATGACCACTTACCCGAAATTGTTTTTCTCAATAATAAAAAATGGATGGAAGCTTTTCTTGACTTGAATCAGCTTCTTGAAAATGAATACGCATTAGGCGAGTATAAGAAAATTCATTGGAACCAACTTAAAGAAAAATATTATCCTCTTATTAATAAGGCACAAGAAAAGAAAGACAAGGTATCTTATTACCAAGCACTGCGTAACTATATGCTAGAATTGCACGATATGCATTCCTATTTATTTGCTGATCCAAATGATCAATCCACAGTTCAATTTATTTCTGATTTAGTTAAACTACACTCAGCAGGAAGTTACGGTTTTATTATCAGTAAAGTGAATGACGGACGTTATATTGTCAGCTTTATAGAACCTAATACGCCAGCAGCTAATGCAGGTATTGTCCTAGGTGCAGAGATTTTATGTTGGAACAATAAATCAATTACACAAGCTGCTCATGATATTGATATTGTTTGGAATGATGAAAATGAATTAGTTTCAAAAGGCGCATCTTCTACTCCATCAACACGAGCAAGTTTAGATTATGAAAAAATTAGAATGTTAACACGAGATTCGATTGGGGCACATGCTCATGTAGTTTGGAAAAATCCAGGGGAAACTATATCAAATGAAGCAATATTAACAGCTATTGATGATCATGATTATATCGCGAAAAAAACCGCACTATATCAACATATTCAACCACCAGATCCAAATCAACAAATCAGAGTAAACTGGTTACCTGATCATTATGTTCAGTTAATTTTAGGTTTAAATGATGGTGAATATTGTGATCCTTCAAAAAATGAAAAAGACAGCCCACTCTACTTATATTTTGTTAAAACTATGCAGGGAATTATCCAGAAAAATCCTAACGGCATCATAATTGATTTACGAGGAAATCCAGGTGGAGATGGCCGGTTGGCAATGGATTACGCCGGATATTTTACTGAAAATTCCAAATCATTATTTTCCGTCAAAATGACTTTTTACAACACTATTACTAAAAATTATCAACCTATTTCTGGCGCGGGGCCTTATTACATCCAAGGTCAAATGTTTTATTATGATGGTCCAACGGTTGTATTAACTGATATAGCCACAATCAGTGGTGGAGAATGGGCTGCATTGAGTTTTCAGAAAATTGGTAAGCGGATTTTAAGTTTTTATCCTAGTACTCAAGGTGCTTTTGCAGGCTCTGTGGGAGAGCCTCTCATTGTCATGCCAGAAAACTTTATTATTAATTTTTCAGATAGTATAGCACGTGATGAAAATAACCAAATTTTGGTTGAATCTAATGCGGATCTTGATGGTGGTGTGAAAACTGATATCTTGATTCCGTTTGATACTCAAACAGCTATCAATGTAAACACAAACAATAAAGATATTGCTTTGGATTTTGCAGTTTCATATTTGAAAAAACATATTAGATAATTAGTATGATGCACTCAAGATCTACTTTTGAAATAAATATCGAAATGGTGAGGTAAGCTCATTCAAGTGTCTGGGTGATAGAGAAAATTCATCTTTGTTCATAATTATACTCATTGCATTTTCAAAACAGTGAATAAGTTTTCTAATATTGTAAAAATAATTATCTTTTGTAATTTGAAAATAAGACAAAATTATGTTTTTAACATACCTCTTAGCACGTGTTGTAAAATCCCACCGTTTTTGTAGTAATCTAATTCATTTAATGTATCAATGCGCGAGATAAGATTGATTTCGACTTGAGTCTCATCTTCTCTATGTATAATAGCTTTAATTGGCATGCGGGGTTTCATCTGATCATTAAGATTTATAATGTCAATTAATTCAGAGCCGGTGATTTTTAATGTTTTACGAGTCACGTCTTTAGGAAATTCTAGAGGTAGAATTCCCATACCGATCAAATTGGATCGATGTATTCGTTCAAAGCTTTCTGCAATGACCACAACAACACCCTGAAGCTTAGGCCCTTTTGCTGCCCAATCTCGGGAAGAACCGGATCCATATTCTTTTCCTGCGATCACAATTAACGGTATGCAGTCATTTTTATAACGCATCGCAACATCATAGATTGGTAAGATTTCACCACTGGGAATATGTTTTGTAAAACCACCTTCAACACCAGGAACCATTTCGTTTTTAATGCGAATATTTGCAAACGTTCCTCGCACCATCACATCATGATTTCCGCGGCGTGATCCATATGAATTAAAATCTTTAATTGCGACATTTTTGGATTGCAAATATTTTCCAGCAGGGCTATCAGGTTTAATTGAACCTGCTGGCGAAATATGGTCGGTGGTAATGCTATCTCCAAATAATGCTAAAATTCTTGCACGTTTAATGTCTGTCATTTTCGCTGGCACTACTTCCATTCCATCAAAAAAAGGTGGATGCTGGATATACGTAGAATCAGATTGCCATGCATAGGTGTGTGTTTCAGGGATTTTCATCGCACGCCATTCATCAGTTCCTGTAAATATATTTGCATATGTCTTTTGAAACATTTCCCCAGTGATATTTGCTACTTCGTTGGCAATTTCAGCATTTGTTGGCCATATATCTCTTAGATAAACGGGATTGCCTGCATTATCATTTCCAATAGGATCTTTGGTCAAATCAATTACCGTAGTGCCAGCAATTGCAAATGCAACAACAAGTGGCGGAGACGCGAGCCAATTTGCTTTTACAAGAGGATGTATTCGTCCTTCGAAATTACGGTTGCCTGACAATACAGCAGAAACAATTAAATCATTTTCAATAACTGTTTTTTCAATAGGTTCGGGGAGAGGTCCAGAATTACCTATGCAAGTTGTACAACCATATCCCACTAATGTGAATCCTATCTCATTAAGATACTTTTGTAAGTTGGTCTTTTCTAAATAAAGAGTGACAACTTGAGAGCCGGGCGCAAACGATGTTTTAACCCAGGGTTTTCGAGTCAATCCTCTTTCAATCGCTTTTTTTGCTAATAATCCAGCCGCAACAAGCACATTTGGGTTAGATGTATTAGTGCAACTTGTAATCGCAGCAATCACAACGTCACCATGATGCAAGTCGTAATTAGCATCCGTATTAAATGCTTTTATTTTTTCTTCGCTACGTTTGTTTTCTGTTAAAAATTTATTAAATGTATTACTGACATTTGACAGTTCAACTTGATCCTGAGGACGTTTTGGACCAGCAATACAAGGTCGAATGGTAGATAAATCCAGTGTAAGAATATCTGTAAAAATAGATTCAACTTGATGAGGTTCATGCCACAACCCTTGTGCTTTTGCATAAGACTCAACAAGATCAATGGTTTGTTCGTCTCTTCCACTCAATCGTAAATAATTAAGTGTGGCTTCATCAATCGGAAAAAAACCGCAAGTTGCACCATATTCAGGCGACATATTACCGATGGTTGCTCTATCTGCAATGGATAAATCATGTAGACCTGCTCCAAAGAATTCAACAAATTTACCAACCACGCCTTTATTACGTAAAAGATGTGTAACAGTAAGGACTAAATCCGTTGCTGTAATTCCTTCTTGCAATCGTCCTATCAGTTTTATACCAATTACTTCAGGAATCAGCATGGAAATAGGTTGTCCTAACATGGCAGCTTCTGCTTCAATACCACCGACTCCCCACCCTAATACGCCAAGACCATTAATCATTGTTGTATGACTATCTGTGCCTACCAATGTATCGGGATAGGCATAAACTTTTCCATTGATATCCTGTGTCCAAACAACTTTTGCCAAGTATTCCAAGTTAACTTGGTGACATATTCCAGTATCAGGCGGTACAACACGAAAATTTCTAAATGCTTTTTGTCCCCAACGCAAAAATTCGTAACGTTCGTAATTTCTTTCCATTTCCATTTTTGCATTGATCGCAAATGCATCTGGAACGATGAACTGATCAACCTGTATAGAATGATCTATAACAAGATCAACAGATGAAAGAGGATTAATTTGTTCAGGATTTCCGCCCAGTTTTTTGATAGCAGCACGCATTGCGGCAAGATCGACAATGGCAGGTACGCCAGTAAAATCCTGCATCAAAACACGAGCAGGACGATAAGCAATTTCTCGATTTGATGTTTTGTGTTTTATCCAGTCAACTATCGCTTTAACATCTTCTTCGGTGACACTGTGTCCGTCAAAATGACGAAGTAAATTTTCCAAAAGAATTTTCAAGGTGAATGGTAATCGTGATAGACCCTTTAATCCTGATTGCTCAGCGGCAGGGAGACTATAATAATGATATTCGACACCATTTACTGAGAGAGTTCGTTGTGTACTTTCATGCCATTCTTTTGTAAGAACAATATCTGATTCAACAACATGCTTTTTTATCTCGTGCTCACCCGCTGCCCAGGAAGGGGGGTCGCTTGCTGGAAACGATTCCTCAGAACATTCATTGATAATCCCCTGCTTTTTTTTTGATTTTGCTCCGGTGATCCAATCTATCCAATTTTTTATTGGCTTCATTACGATATCCTTATAATGATAGGGATCAGAAGTTATCTCTTTCTATTATACATCCTAATTATATTTGAGTATCAGCTAACAAGACGCTGCATAATAAAGCTGCATTATTTGCACAATTTTAGATTAATAAGATAAAAAATATATTATACCGCATCTCGTTATACTAAATTTTTAAAAATCGTTTAAATAAGATAAAGATTCCTTTCCCCAGACCTAGATTGATATAATTGTATTATGGAGCTATCTAAGGAAGATAAATATGTCAAATTTTCGTGTTTGTAAAATGAAAACAGGGATGAAAACAATCATAGAATTTGTAAAATTTGATGACAAACAAGATGCTGAACATTACGCTAAAAACCAGTCTCTTTCAGATAATAAACATAACTTTGAAATACAAAAAAATACTGATGGTAAATTTACGACTATCAAGGCGTATCTTGATGGTCAAGAAATCTAAAGTACAGGATATCATTTAAGGAAAAATTTATGTTCGACATTAATCAAGGAATCATTTTCAACATTATTAAAAAAGCACGAGAGATTAACATTGCTGATGATCTCACACTTCCTGAAAATCGAGATGACTTATCGGATGCTGAATGGGAACAGTTACTTGCAGAATATCAGGATGATTTAAGCTATCAAGAATTGAAAGACTTAATTAATGAACTTGAGCCAGATCAACAACAAGATGTTATTGCACTTATGTATATTGGCCGTGGCGATTTTACTAAAAATGAATGGATCGAAGCGCGACATCAAGCAAATGCCATTAAGATTGCAAATAGAGCTTATTATCTTATCTCAAAACCTATGCTGGCCGATTACCTAACTGAAGGGCTGGCTGTTTTTGGATATTCTTGTGAAGAATAGGCACCAACCCATTAGTCCTATATTGTTTCACTCAACGACTCAATTCCTACATATTGGTTAACATCCGCATCATAAGTAACCGCTTCTGCATGAAAACCAAATAAACGATAAAACTCGTCTCGATAACCTTTGATATCAGTCAATTGCTCAAGATTTTCCGTCGTAATTTGCGGCCATAATTCTGATATCTTTTGTTGAATATCATTTTGCTGTTCAAATTCGTCGATACGAATTTGGCCCTGCTCATCACGTGGTGATAGATTCTCTGAATAAAGAAAACAAGTAAATAACCGATAAATTTGTTCAATACAACCTTCGTGAGTCCCTTTTTCCTTCATCAATTTATATAACAAAGAAATATACAGAGGAACAACAGGAATTGCTGCGCTGGCTTGGGTCACTAATGCTTTATTGACTGAAATGACTGCTTGCCCTTGTTTGGATTTTAATTTTTGATTGAGTTTATTCGCGGTCGCCAATAAATGTTCTTTAGCTTTACCAATCGTACCTTCTTTGTAAATAGGATAAGTTAATTTAGGACCGATATAGGAATACCCTACTGTTATAACCCCGTCTGCTAACAGATTTTCTTTGGCTAAAAAATCAATCCACATTTCCCAATCTTCGCCACCCATCACTTCAACTGTATTTTTGATTTCATCTTCAGTGGCCTGTCCCAAAGTAACTTCTTTTACTTCTCCGCGAAAAACATCGACTGTTTTGCTCGTATAATTTTGGCCTATTGGCTTCAATATTGATGAATAAACCGTTCCTGTATTCGGATGCACTCGTCTAGGAGACGCAAGACTATAAATGACTAAATCAACTTGTTTGAGATCTTTGCGAATTAATTCTCCTGTTCGTTGTTTAATATCATTTGAAAAAGCATCACCATTAATACTTTTAGCATAGAGGTTTTGTTGATGAGCCAATTTTTCAAACGCAGCGGTATTATACCAACCAGCCGTTGCTGTACGTTTTTCATCAGGCTCTCTTTCAAAAAATACGCCTATGGTTTTCGCTCCTACACCAAATCCTGCGACAATGCGACTGGCTAAACCATAACCAGTTGATGATCCAATAACTAATACGTTTTTTGGACCTTTGAATTGGCCTTTGGATTTTACGTAATTGATTTGTTCGCTAACGACTTTCTCACATCCTACAGGGTGTGCAGTTGTACAAATAAAACCACGAATTTTGGGATGGATAACCATAATATGTTCCTTTATTACTTGCATTGAAATGGCGCTAGTTTACCAATAATTTTACTTTATAGGATCATTTTTCTCATTTTTAGAAAAACATTATCGTCAAGATATCAAAGTATTTTTTGCAAAGCAGCAACCTTAGTTACCTTTTTTTGGGGTCAAATGAGCAACAAAGTAGGTAAACAATACCGTATTCATAAAATAACAAATTGTTATAATGTGCTTTTTTAAAAACATACTAAGTCGAGGAATATTCGATGAACATTAGAAAAAGCACAATGTTAAAATCATCACAAGATTTACTTTGTTTTGGTTTCCGTGATTTATCTGCAGATGCGCTTACTGACGAAGAAATTGCTAAATTAAATCATACACATGAAAAAGAAATTCAAGAATTAATCGCCGCTGAAAAAAAGCTAGACGAGTTGGATGATTTACTCCCCTCCCTTGGCTTTAGTTTATTTACGTTCAAAAGAAAAAAATATGAAGATGGCGCACAAGAACTCTATGAAGGTTTTTTTACAAAAAGTATTTATAAGGATTTGACCGACAAAAACCAAATTAATACTATAGATATCTCCTTTTCTGATATGAAGAAATACCCAGACTTTGTACCCCTACTTATTAATATCGTTTTTCAAGATCAAAAACAAGCTGAGAATTTTTATAATTTGTTTAATGCTGAAAAGTTCGATCTGGCTGAACCAGGAAAGCATTTTGGCACACATGCTTGTGGTTTTACTAGCTATACAGCATTGGAACAGGCATTCCCAAAATTTATTGAAAGTAAAATTATATCAAAAGCAAATGCAGATATTCTTCTTGCTGAGATAAAATTATTTTTGGAAGGAAGAAATCTTATTCGCAAGTCAGCGACATTAGAAGCTAAAAGCCTGTAATACCGATGCTGCCGCTGCCTAAAACTGCGCGGACATCACGGTGTGCTATAAACTGTAGCAAATCATATATAAACGTGATATTCTCCTGTTTTTGGGAGAATATCAATGGGCATCGTCAAAATATCCGAAGAACTACACGAATCCGCTAAAATTATGGCAAGAGCCATGAGTCGTTCTATTAACTCTCAAGCGGAATACTGGATGCGCATCGGGAAGATCGTGGAGGAGAATCCAGCGATTACTTATCCGGATGTACTCAGAATCTTAGTCAATCAGGCACAATTGAGTGAAACAGATTATGCTAACGAAGACGCCTGAAGAAATTGAAAAAATGCGCATAGCAGGACGTTTAGCTGCGTC
>JANWKO010000158.1 GCA_025451335.1 Gammaproteobacteria bacterium | reverse complement strand
TAAAGCCAATATTCTAGTTGAACTCGCTCACCATTTGATGCAACGGAAAATATGACTAGCGGCAAACAGTTAAACCCAGCAGATAGCAAAGATTCGACCAAAGAAGTAAAACTGTAAGAAGTAATACCCGAAGAATTATTTAAAATAGTTTCTCGCGATCCTAGCGGTATCATAGGTGACTATATTGATACAGGCTTCCGAAGGCTTGGTCTCCCATTTTCCTGAATATTACTCACGAGCACTTACTTCAGCATCCAAAATTTATTATTCAACTGCCACGTCAGAGCGCAAGTCAATTCATAGACTTGTGGAGCAACATTGCCCAAAGCCGTGACTTATAGCGCAGGAACGGGAGTTATTGGCTAATTGTGAATGGAATTGTAAATCTAGAATAATTGAGTATACTTACAATACCTTGCTCTAAGTAAGGTATTGTAAGCAGGTATTGAATCGAAGCTCCACAATCAAGCCTGAGGAGATCAGATTGATGATGTGGTGAGCATGCCTCAACTGAGGAAGCCTAAAGCATCACGGAGATTTCCACTTTTTATTCTCGGGCCTTCGATCATACCTGCTTCTTTTTTAGAGTCATCAATAAGCGAACAATTCGCAGTAAGTTTGAATAAGTTTTATGGAGCGGTAAAAAATGTACTGTCCATTCTGCAATGCTAATGATACCAAAGTCACTGACTCACGCTTGATGAGCGAAGGCAATCAAGTGAGAAGAAGACGAGAATGCTTGATTTGTAAAGAACGCTTTACTACTTATGAAATAGCAGAGTTGGCTTTACCACGAATAGTAAAACGTGACGGACGTCGGGACTCTTTTAATGAAAACAAATTGCGTGCTGGAATTATGCGCGCACTTGAAAAACGTCCTGTCAGCTCAGAGCAAGTTGAAAATGCGATGGCGCACATTATTCACAAAGCTAGGGCTCGTGGAGAACGTGAAATTGCTTCTGCTCAAATTGGCGAATGGGTCATGGCTGAATTGCGTGGATTAGATCAAGTTGCCTATGTTAGATTTGCCTCAGTATATCGCAGCTTTCAAGATATAAAAGAATTTAGTGATGAAATCAGTCGCTTAGAAAATCAGAAAATCGAGGATATGACTGTTAAATGAACAAGATCAATTTAAATTTAACAATTGCTAAATTTTAATTGATTCAGTATCATACGATTTTAATTTATTCATGCTAGACGGTTTGAACTACTTGATAGATCTATAAATCCGGTTGAGCTAATCTCAATAACACAGCTTTTAAAATATTACCAATACGACCAGCTTGTCCGTAATTAACGCCTGCGGGGCATCCTCTTTCAGGATAATAAATTAGTTGTTATTATAGGGTCTGTTGACAATTCGCTAGGCTGAGTTGCAAATCCTTGATTTTTGAATATCGGAACGCAGTTTACGTTGTTAGTAAATGCGCAGAAAATCAAGGATTTGCAGCCAGCATAGTAGAACTGAAACAGACCCTATATGAAGTGCTTGAACCAGGAAATAAACGTCAATAGTTATCTATAGATAACGTTGAGTAAGTTTTATAAAGCGATTAAGAATAAAGATAGTGAACTCTAAAGTTCACATTTTTGAAGGCAGAAAAATGAATCCCACTGCAAGACGTAACGCGCGTTTTTATGCATTACAAGCCATGTATCAATGGCAAATCAGTCAAACACCGCTCTTAGAATTAGAAGCTGATTTTTTACTAAATCAGATTAAGAAAAAAAATACTGATAGAGAATATTTTAAAGAATTAATTCATGGAATTGCAAAACATTGTGATGAATTAGATCAAGTCATATCACCTTTCTTAAGTAATCGCACATTACAAGAGTTAGATCCAATAGAATTAGCCATTTTACGTATTGGTGTTTATGAATTAGCGCATCGCTTAGATATTCCATATCGAGTCGCAATTAATGAAGCCTTGGAGTTGACCAAGCAATTCGGTTCAGTAGAAGGATTTAAATTTGTAAATGGCATTTTGGATCAAGTTGCTCGAAAATTGCGTCACATTGAAATGGCGAATAATAAAAAATCATGAATGAATTTCAGATTATTGAAAAATTTTTTTATTATCAAACTGTTAATCGTAGCGATGTTATTTTAGGAATGGGAGACGATTGTGCAATTGTGGAAGTACCCCAAAATCAACATTTAGTTGTTACCACAGATACCTTTATTGCCGGAGTTCACTTTCCTTTAAACACGAACTCTTATGATATAGGCTATAAATCTCTCGCTGTAAATTTAAGTGATTTAGCTGCAATGGGTGCGACACCTGTCTGGTTTACAATGGCCCTTACTCTTCCAGAAGTTAATGAAAATTGGTTAACCGAATTTAGTCATGGAGTATTTGATTTAGCAAAAAAATACAATATGCAACTCATCGGCGGCGACTTAACTCATGGACCGCTTTCAATAACAATCGAAGCTAATGGTTTCGTCCCGAAAAATCACGCAATAAAACGAAGTACAGCAACCCCTGGTGACTCAATTTTCATCAGCAACACACTTGGGGACGCTGCTTTGGGTTTACTCATTTCGCAAAATAAACTTATTGTTCCAGAAAATTTTGAAAAATATCTTCTGAATAGACTTAACCGACCCGATCCACGAGTTGAATTGGGTGAATCATTACGCGGAATTGCTTCAGCCGCAATTGATATTTCGGATGGCTTAGCTGCTGATTTAAGTCATATTTTAGAAAAAAGCCATGTAGGCGCAGTTATTTACATTGATGAATTACCATTATCTACTGCTGTTTCTCAATCTGTTACAAAAAATCAAGCAATCGATTTAGCATTAAATGGCGGGGATGACTATGAGCTATGTTTCACTGTTCCAACTGAAAAAGAACATCTCTTAAGTAATCATTTAAAATGCATAGGCAAAATCGTAAATACTCCTGGATTAGACTTGCGATTAAAAGACGAAAGCTCATACAATGGAAAAATTGCAGGTTATAAACATTTTTAAAAAAGGTTGCAAATTATACATGCGTAAATATAAAGTTCCCCCCATTCCCTCATCGGTTTGGCAAAATCCTTGGCATTTTATCGCCTTTGGATTTGGTAGTGGCGCAATGCCTATTGCACCGGGCACTTTTGGAACTTTGATAGCCATTCCGTTTTATCTTGCTCTACAACCTCTTTCAAATGGACTTTATATTACCCTTGTTATTCTAATCACTATCGGCAGTATATGGTTATGTAATAAAGTTGAACATGAAATTCATGTACATGATCATCAAGGCATGTGTCTAGATGAAATTGTCGGATTTCTCGTTACAATGTATGCGGCTCCTCATGGTTTAAAATGGATAGTTATCGGTTTCTTATTATTTCGTTTATTTGATATTTGGAAGCCAGAACCTATTCGTTATATTGATGAAAATGTAAAAGGTGGTGCTGGTGCTATATTAGATGATGTAGCTGCCGGCATTTATAGTTGTATCGTGCTACATATAGCGTCTTGGATAATTTAACATGCCAACTTGGTTTTCTGCTGCTTTACTCGCTCTTTTCAGCTTCGGTTTATGGGGATTATTTACTAAACTCGCAGTGGTTCACATTGATTCAAGAAGCGCTTTGATTTATCAAACATTGGGAGTTGCCATCATAGGAATTCTTATGTTGGGATTTGTAAATTTTAAGCCGGCAACAGATGTGAAAGGATTATTTTATGCAATTTTGACTGGAGCTGCTTATGCTATTGGATGTTTATTTTATTTTATAGCAGCAAGCAAAGGCAAAATTATTACGGTTGTTACATTAACGGCGCTTTATCCATTAATCACCATTTTATTAGCTTATTTGTTATTGAAAGAAGGTGTTAGTCTGAAACAAGGAATTGGGATTGCTCTTGCCTTTGTCGCAATCTTATTGATGTCAAGTTGAGACACTATACTAAAATTCTGCCATAGAAGCCTTATGCTGAATTTAGGATCAATTTTTCCTCAGGGATGTTATTATGCAATTATTTGAAAATTGGTATGAAGAAAAACGCTCCGCTTATTTATACACAATCATTGCCGCGCATGAAACTAGCAAAACACGTCGTACGTTATTTGTTGAATTGGCGGAGTTAGCTAATAAACAAGCTTCTATTTGGGAAAAAGAACTTGAAAAAGCAGGAGCTAAATTTCCTACCTTCCGCCCCGATTTTCGCACTCGTTTAGTAGCGAAATTGATACATTATTTTGGTGCACAACGATTACGCTTCATCTTATCTGCGATGAAAGTTCGTGGTATGTCTGTGTATTTGAATTCTGATCCAAATTATCCATTTTCAACAACAGCTGCTCATCATGAACATCGTCACAAAGGTTTAAGTCATGCGCAAAATTTAAGAGCTGCGGTTTTCGGCATCAATGACGGACTTATCTCAAACATGAGTTTGATTCTAGGAATAGCTGCCGCGACAGTTGACCAACATTTTATTATTTTGACTGGGGTTGCTGGAATGCTTGCAGGCGCTTGTTCTATGGCAGCTGGCGAATATATTTCCGTTCGATCACAACGTGAATTTTTTGAATATCAAATAAATCTGGAGCGCGAAGAATTAAAACAATATCCAGATGAAGAAGCAGCCGAGTTAGCCGCCATATATCATGCGCGAGGATTATCAAAAGAAGAAGCCGAAAAGCTGTCTAAAGCTGTTATTCTCAATCCAGAAAAAGCACTGGATACACTAGCGCGTGAAGAATTGGGATTAAATCCAACCGAATTGAGCTCTCCTATAGGGGCTGCTATTTCTTCTTTTATTTCTTTCTGTATCGGCGCTTTAATTCCTGTGTTGCCCTTTTTATTTGGAATTTTCCGTTGGAACATGTTGATTTCTATCATTTTGACTGGCGTAGCTTTATTTGGTATCGGAGCCATCCTAAGTCTATTTACTAGTCAAAGTGCAATAAAAAGTGGCTTACGTATGTTATTAATTGGTGCAGCAGCCGGTGTTTTTACTCACTTGATTGGCAAATTAATAGGCGTAGCAATTCATTAATCTGGAAAACAAGTCACATAAGCTTCGCTTTTTTTATCGAATAACCTTGCAAGTTTAAGATCGACTAAAAATGCGAAGCAACACATATACTTGCATGGAGTTCACTTCTCCATGCAATATATATTTATGCCGAAGGCGACCTATGTACCTAATATGAGTTTTGTACCGACGACGATGGGGTGAGATTGCTATTTCCCTGACTATTGGTCTGATTCTGCTGATACATATTCGAATTTCCTAGGGTATTTTGCTGTTTCATATTTGAGGTATTGTTTGTAGAATTCGTTTGGCTTTTCATTGTTGTAGAATTAGTTGCGGTTGTTTTTTGCGTAGCTTGTTTTTGATTCTTATTATGTGTTTTTGTTGGCCCCGTAATTGTTTTTATGTCTTTCTTAGCACCCGAAACTGTCCCTTGTACTGTATTACATCCATTTAAAAATGAAATACTGATCAGTCCTAAAACCATACTAATGGATACAGTCTTTAGAAATTGGCTTTTCATAAAATCCCTCCAAGAATTTTAAATATGTTTTTTATATTATACAAAAATCTAGCAAAAAATTTTTAAATTATCGACTTTCTGGCCTTATATTCTGAAAACTATTTGCGCAAATAACTGATAATTGCTCTATAATCGGGATTTAGGATTATGGGTTTATGCTACAGGATCTTTCTCCAACTTCAAATCAGATACAAGAGCATAGCAAATTGCAAGCAAGTGAACCTAATTTAGCCTACGTGAAATTTGCTTCTGAACGGAAAAGGAAATTTATTCAACATTTCACAACATATGGTCAAAATAATTCCGTATGTTCAAAAAAAGCTTTGGCAAATAACTAAAATTTAGTTTAGTATCGTCGCCAAATTAAATAGCTAAATTAATAAAGGAAATTTCATGTTTGCATTTATTGAGCGATTAATTTCACAACCAAAAGAAATTGAAAATTTATCAGAAGAATATGTCGATTTTGCTCAAAACTCTTATCCAAGTAATCACACTTTTAGAATTGCAAACAAAAAATTAATTCCAAAACGACAACTAGCAAATCGGTACGAAAAAATTGCAAAACTGTTGCCAGAAAATTTAACCAGTTTTGCGGATATCAGTTGTTCAAAAGGATTTTTTGTCTTCGAATCTAGCAATTTTCCTAATTGCACACGCAGTCTTGGAATTGATGTCAGCACTTACAATATTCAATTTTGCCAAGCTATTAAAAAATATTTAAAAAATTCTGTCACGCAATTTGAATTACTGCAATTACATGAGTTAAGCGAGCGCATCGATGAGTTTGGCGGTCCTTTTCAAACCATCATTCTCGCTAACGCTTATCAATATTTGTATTTTGGTAGCAGACCTCATCCTGAATGTTATTCTGACCATGACTTAATTTTTAAATATTTACGTCAAATTTGTTCTGATAGAATTATTTTTACAAATCGAGTCAATTTAGAAGATGTGCAAAAATCGCAATGCTTTGAACGTCATTCTGAAACAATTCGACAAAATTACTCAGAAAAAAATATTGTTTCTGCAATTTCAAAGTATTTTACAATTGAAGAACACGGCAAGTCTGGTCGTTGGCCATTATGGTTGCTTAAAGTCAAATCTTAGATTAACGAAAAATGCGAACGAACGTCTGCTAAGGAATTCTTCAAGAATAATAATTTTAAATTTGGTCCAGCATCTTGCGTGAAATAAATTGGTAATCCTTCTTCACGCAAACGCCAAATTTTTTGCATTGTTAATAATGTTTCTGGCAAACAATAATTAATTGGTGGCCATGCACTTAACATAGTCGCGTGCATAGTTAGAGCATTTGATTCTGCTGTTTTTCCGAGAAGTTCAAAATCCTGTGTCGCAATAGCTTGTTTCAGCAAAGGTAAATCATGAGCCACTTTGGATGGCCAAGAATTATAAAGAAGGCTAGTTTCGATAGTGCGTTGCATAGCGACTCGGGAACTTAATCCTTTGTCTTGCTCACTAAAAATTAATAAACCAATAATAAGATCAGGCCACAATGTTGAAATGGGTTCACCGTAACTATCCATTCCGTCATCACGGGTTCCTGCATGCCATTCCACAAATCCTGACCAAATGGAACGACTCGCACTACCACTACCTAGTCGCGCCAAAATCGATAACTCTTGAGAATCCAAATTCCAACCATAGAGGTTATTTAATGCCTTGATGATTGATGCAAAGCCGCAAGCTGAAGATGCCAAGCCTGCAGCAATAGGAATATTGCTTTGAATTGTTATATCGAAATTTGGCTTTTCATTTTCGCGAAACAAATTTAAAAATTCAATTAATCGTTTGGCAAAAGAAGAAGTAGGATCAATTAGTCGATTATTAAGTATGATGTCATCTCGATGTTTCTCATTTATTTTTAATTGTGCTGTGGCACCTTTATTATCCAAAGAAATCGATAAACTTGAAGTAACTGGCAAGTTCAATTCTTGATTTCTCTTTCCCCAGTATTTACCTAAAGCAATATTAGTAGGCGCAAATGCTTCTGCACAAGAATGTTGCGGCATTGAAAATAATTGATCAGCTAAGATTGCTTTAGCAACATCTGCTTTTTTCATGAGACACCTTCTTCAGTTATGCTAACTGATATCAACTCATTTGGAGCACATGTATTGCTATTGAATTTTCCCAAACCAATTACGCAATCCCCAAAACCTGATCCAGAAATTTTAGCCCCCAAAATTTCTGATTCTTCGCGCAAATTCAAAATAATATCATTTAAATTTCTAGTATTAACACCCAGCGCATCAAGCAATCCTTGATGTACATTCATGATATTGCCAAATTCATACCAATTCTGATCACAAATAGCTTGTCTTCCTTGCGAGGAACAATAATCAATGGCTTGACAAATTTGTTTGAATAACTTTGGATTATCACGAAATTTATTATTCACGCGAGTTACTGCTTCTACTGTAGGTGTTTTACTTCCAGAATATATCACCGTCAACGGATAGTGATGCAATAATTTATCCACTGCAAAAGGTTGAGCGCGATAAGCAACAATTCCACCTAATACACAAGCTGCGACATCCGCTCCGGAACCTAATCCTTGCACTTTTCGCACAATCTCACGAGCTTGATGAATCAGCTCTAACTTTGAAAATGGCAGGTTTAACCATTGAGCAAGAACAGAGATTGTTGCAACTGTCACTGCCGCAGAAGATGCAAATCCGATTTTATCTGAAAATTCAGATATAATTTTAATGTCACAACCCGATTGCATTTTTTTAGAAAATTTTTGGATTGCTGTTAAAACAAATTGAAAGGGCCGCACGATGTTAAGCGCGGATAAATCAGACTGATATTCACCCAGAGCTGAAGACAGTATGACTTGGGTATCTGAACGTGGCGTCAATATTACTGTCATGCGTTTATCAACTGCACAAACTAGCGCGAGTTTACCATGCAATACTGCGTATTCACCCATTAACATCAAGCTCCCTGGGGCCGATGCTTTATACAACATGAACACCTCGTGTGACACCTGTCACTGGTAGAATATTATATTGATATCTTGCGGAAATTTCTTGAAGGGATGATTCATTCTCTGTTACAACTAAAACGACGCCAGCATTTTGCCCGGCAACCGCACCTGCGCCACAAATCTTACCGGCTCCTCCAGTCTGCTGAATTTCATTAATAAAGCTTTGTACTGTTTGAGGCACCACGCCAATTTTCACGAGCAATGCATGATTCGCAATAATAGATTGGATAATCAATGGTAAATTATTCTCTTGCAAAGCGACATCCATCGCTTCTGTCACTGTTGCGAATTCATCGCCAATATTAGAATGTTTAAAATGATGTGCAACAGTTGAAACGCATTCTCCAGTACTCGTTTGTGGAGTTCCAGTATTAACTAAAAACATAGGAATTTGAGGAATAGATCTGGCATGAATCACACCATCTTTGACAAAAACACAACCACCATTTAGTGAGACTCGCAAATCTAATCCGCTGGAATAACCATGTTGCATATTTTCAGCTTCCAGACCCAAACGATAAAACATATCTGGTGTTAATTCGACTCGCAGATGATTTGCAATCGCATGAACAATACTTAAAATTGTTGCTGCTGATGACCCCATGCCACAACCGATGGGAATGTCTGATTGTACATGAATCTTCATTCCTTGCGTTAATTTCAAATTCAATGTTTCAAAAAATAAACTTAATGCAAATTGTGCGAGCTCCATCGGTTGACGCAACACATCACGAATCTTAAATTCACCTTGAACAAAACGCTTATATTTTTCTTTGATCCGATTTTTTAAATGATCCAGTGCTAATAGACTAAAACGCTTTTCATAAGCTAAATCTGACAAATCAAAAGAAACAAATGGCAGCAATTGTGGGGTAGCAGTTGCCACAACATAACGATTCACCGCCATGGCAAGTGCAGGTTTCCCATACACTGTTGCATGCTCACCGGATAAAATTAACTTTCCTGGTGCAAGTACTTTCATGAGACAGTTTCATAAATTCGTTTGTGATTTTCAATTGCAACCAATCTAAACTCTCCTTTTGTATGATGCGAAATATCGCGCCGACTACCATCTACAGGATAGTTAAACAAATAAAAATCTTGATATTCTGGATAACTCAACTCCGTACGATTTGCTAACATTTTGGTATGTTGCTCAGTATCTAATACTGTTTTGTAATTTGCTTGGACCACGCCGCTGAAATATTCTGCAACACAACCCGATCCATAACTGTAAAATCCTAAACGTTTTAGAGTCAAATCTTCTTTTGAAAAATCTAACAACGCAGTTAACCCAATATATAATGAAGCCGTATAACTGTTGCCAATCTTTCGGCCATATTCGAGTGAAGAAGCGATTTGTGCCTGCAAATTTTCTTCTGTTAATGTTTGATTATTAATTTTTGCTAAATGTTGATGCGCTTTTTCTACTAATTTCGGTACTGGAGTGTGATAGCAATAATAAGCATGGTCTGTAAATTCACGATTTGATAATGCACGATATTGCTGCCAAGATTTTTCCAACATATTTAAATAAAGTTTACTCGAATATTTACCCTCAACAAATGCAGCATCTGAATAATTTGGGCGCCAAAAATCCATCACATTTTCTGTCACAACACCATATTCAGAATCCAGCGCGAGAATTCTAGGATTGACTGATAAAATCATAGCAACTGCGCCACATCCTTGAGATGACTCACCCGGTGTCCCTAATCCATAACGAGCAATATCTGACGCAATAAGCAACACTTTTTTCTCGGGATGCTGACGTAAAAAAGGTAAAGCCAGTTGCAACGCCAACGTTGCACTGTAACAAGCTTGTTTCAATTCAATGACACGACAACGCTCAGGCAAACCCAGCAAGTCATGCACATATATTCCAGCTGCTTTAGACTGATCTATTCCCGATTCGGTAGCAAACAACAACATTTCAATTGAGCTAAGATCGACATCTCGGATAGCTCGCAAACCTGCGTTTGCTCCCATGGTCACAACATCTTCATCAGGAGAAGGCACAGCCATTTTGTGTTGGCCTAAACCAACATAAAACTTGTCTGGATCAATTCCTCGTTGCTCCGCTAATCTTGCTAAATCCAAGGCATAATGCGATGTATAAAATGCTATTGTATCAATTCCCACTTTAACCACGATGTGACCCCTCACTTGATTGGCGTTCTAATTTTAAGTGACTTTTCATTAATTCGCCGGGATTAGTTTGTGCTGCCAATAGAGATAATTCGCCACATAATACGGTACATGCAGCAATAATAGCTAATCGACGTGCATTTTGCCCTGGTTCACGCTCTTCTAAACAATCTAATAAGCGTAAATTTTCCCGCACATAATCATAGGATTTACCACTACCTACGGTGCCCACAATAATGTTAGGCAAGGTGACGGAAAAATATAAGTCTTCACCGCGCAATTCGGCATATACCATGCCTTGAGATCCTTCAATAATATTGGCGACATCTTGGCCCGTTGCCAAATAAAATCCTAATAGCATATTTGCAAAATGCGCATTAGCCGTACGTACACCGCCAGCTACAATATTTCCAATTAAATTTTTCTTAATATTTAATTGAACAATTTTATCTGGCGTGGTTTTTAATAGTTTGCGACAAATATTCAGCGGAATAGTCACTTCCGCTATAACATATTTACCACGACCTAAAATACCATTAACAGCAGAAGTTTTTTTATCAGTACAATAATTTCCAGAAATGGAAACATATTTTAACGCTGGAAAACGCACTAAAATCCATTCCAACAAACGATCCGCAGCCAAGGTTGACATGTTATGCCCAGCGGCATCTCCGGTATTGAACTCAAAACGCAAATAGATAAGAGTACCTACTACTTGAGTATGCAAATCAATCAAACGAGCATAACGACTCGTTTCTGCAATAATAGATTGCATAGCTTCTTTGTGTTGTTGCAAATTAATTATTGCTTCATAAGCATCAATGACATTGTTAGCCTCTAATAGCACTGACCGAGTCATACGATCATCGATAACAACTGCTTTGATTCCACCTGATTGCGAACAAACTCTGGCACCACGATGTGTCGATGGCCATAAAGGGGTTTCGAAAGTTGCTAACGGCACCATTATATTTCCCATCACTTCTGGGCCTGCTAACTTGATAGGACCAACCACTCGCATAGGAACAGTTGCAATTTGTTCAGTTGTTTGCCAACGCATAAATAAGTTATTCCCGCATTAGGATTTATATGATATAAAAGTGCTCTATTTTACTGGAAAAAGATCAATGACAGCAACTGAACATGTCATTCTTGTTGACGAAAATGATAATCCTATCGGCACAGCTGAAAAACTCGAAGCTCATCGCCAAAATTGGTGCCACAGAGCCTTTTCGATCTTTATAGTGCGCAAAAATTTATCACTTAAAGATGATGGCATAGAAATTTTATTACAACAACGCGCAAAACATAAGTACCATACCCCCTTATTGTGGACTAACACCTGCTGTTCTCATCCCCGACCCGGTGAAGATATTATTAATGCTGGTCAGCGTCGCTTAAAAGAAGAAATGGGTATTGATGCCACTTTGCAATCCGTTGGAAAATTTCATTATATTGCTCATCTAAACAATGGCTTAGTAGAAAATGAATTGGATCATGTCTTGTTGGGTTTTTTTAAAGGTGACGTGATTTCCCCTAATCCAGAAGAAGTGGAAACCCATCGTTGGATTTCTTTATCTGATTTGAAAGATGAGTTAGACATGCATCCTGAACGTTTTACCCCCTGGTTAGATAAGGCCTTAAAAATAATGGAAAACAGAATCTTGGTTAATTAGTGTTATAATAATCTTAGGTTATACAATAAAGAGGGGGTAACATGCCACGCTCAACTTCCTCAAAGCCACATAAAGCCATCAAATCACATAAATCAAATAAAATACGAATTGTTATTCGTGAAAAACCTATTCACGACAAGATTGAGGCATGCAAGCGCAAAATTGTTAAATGCTATCAACCACTTAATAATCTGTATAAAGAAATAAAACAATTAACTGAAGCTGCTCAATCCTTTCCTATTGACAGCAATGAATATAAATTAATTGAAAAAAAATTAATAAGTGCCAAACAATCTCTGCCCAAAATTGCCAAAAAATGCGCTAATGACGCCGACCAAAAAGGCTATCTGAAAGAACTCAAAGAATTAGCCTATCTTTCCAATAAAGAATTAAAAAGTCATTAATATCAAAAAATCCTAATACACTGGAAATTGTTTACATATGGCGAGAACTTGCTCCCGCACTCGATTAATTGTTGCTTCATTGTTGATATCATCTAAAACATCACAAATCCAATGTGATAATAACTCACATTCCTTTTCTTTAAAGCCGCGAGTGGTAATAGCAGGTGTTCCTAAACGCAAACCGCTAGTAATAAAAGGAGATTGCGGATCATTTGGCACAGCGTTTTTGTTCACAGTGATATTCGCTCGACCTAAAGCAGCATCCGCATCTTTGCCAGTCATGTTTTTCTCAATGAGGTCAATCAAAAATAAGTGATTATCGGTTCCGCCACTGACAATTTTGTAGCCTCTTTCAATAATAATTTTTGCCATTAATCTAGCGTTATTTAAAATTTGCTGTTGATATGCTTTGAAATCAGGTTGTAAAGCTTCAAGAAAAGCGACGGCTTTGGCAGCAATGACATGCATCAACGGTCCACCTTGACCACCTGGGAATACCGCTGAGTTTAATTTTTTTTCTAATTCAGGATTAGATTTAGCTAAAATTAATCCGCCGCGAGGACCTCGCAAGGTTTTATGTGTTGTTGAAGTGGTCACATCTGCGATTTTGACCGGAGAAGGATAAATACCCGCTGCGATCAAACCTGCGACATGGGCAATATCCGCCATCAATAACGCACCCACGCTATCCGCGATATCGCGCAATTTCTGCCAATCCACTATTCGAGAATAAGCAGAGAATCCTGATACAATGAGCTTAGGATTATGTTCTTTGGCCAATTGTTCAACTTGATTGTAATCAATAAAACCATTTTTATCCAAACCATATGAATAAAAACGATACAATTTTCCCGAAAAATTAACAGGCGAACCATGGGTAAGATGTCCGCCATGCGCTAAACTCATGCCTAAAACAACATCACCTGGATTAATCATAGCCGCGTAAGCTGCTGTATTAGCTTGCGATCCAGAATGTGGTTGTACATTAGCATAATCCGCAGTGAATAATTTTTTTAAACGTTCTATCGCAACTTCTTCAACAACATCAACAAATTCACAGCCACCGTAGTAGCGCTTATGTGGATATCCTTCTGCATATTTATTAGTAAGCACAGAACCTTGTACTTCTAAAACACGTGGACTGACATAATTTTCCGATGCTATCAATTCTATATGATCTTCTTGGCGTTTTTGCTCATTTTGCAAAGCTTGCCAAACTTTCGGATCAAAATCATGTAGTGAAGTGTCATTAAACATGCCAGATTACCCTTTCAAATTTGAATTTTCTAAAATGGTTTGTGCTTGCTTAGCGCGATAATTTTTAATCGCTTCCCGGTATTCTGGATGTTTAACACTGATAATGCTGGCAGCAAATAAAGCAGCATTAATTGCACCCGGTTTACCAATAGCCATCGTTGCGACAGGTATACCCGCCGGCATTTGTACAATTGAAAGTAAAGAATCCAAGCCATTTAACGATTGAGATGGCATAGGCACCCCAATGACTGGCAAAAAGGTTTTAGCAGCGATCACGCCCGGTAAATGCGCCGCACCTCCGGCTGCACCAATAAAAACTTCAATACCTTTTTGTTCAGCTGTTAGAAGGTATTCAAACAGAGCATCCGGTGTACGATGCGCAGAAAGCACTCGAGCTTCATAAGGAATATTTAAATCATCCAACATCAAACCCGATTGTTCCATAATTGGCCAGTCTGATTTTGAACCCATTAAAATGCTAATAAGATTTTTAGTCATGGATTGATCCACCGATAAAAGAATGTGCGCGCATTATCCTATAAATCACGGATAAAAAGTAGTAGTGTAGATAAATTAAACTCTCAAAATTAAAAAATGCCCGTTAAATGAACTTTAACCCATTGTCTGATAATAACTTTTCTTTTGCCACT